>NZ_JBFEGM010000019.1:0-38792 GCF_047228845.1 Sporosarcina pasadenensis | reverse complement strand
GGGCGCGGAACCTCTCGCTTTGGGCGCGGAACCTCTCGCTTTGGGCGCGGAACCTCTCGCTTTGGGCGCGGAACCTCCCGCTTCGGGCGCGGAACGGCTCGCTTTGTGACGCCGGCCATGGTAAATAAAAAATGCCGAGGAAGCGAATTTGCTTCCTCGGCATTTATTCAATCACGTAGCATCAATCGACTGATGCTCCATTGAACCATTATAGACATCCTTATCCAACTCACCGTTAATACGTGCAGTTGTCACGCCCGCGGTCATAGAACCACTTACGTTCAATGCTGTACGGCCCATATCGATCAGCGGTTCAACCGAAATCAGCAAACCTGCCAATGCGACCGGGAGATTCAAAGCCGAGAGGACTAGAATCGCCGCGAACGTAGCTCCCCCGCCGACTCCGGCAACCCCGAACGAACTAATTGCCACAATTGCAATCAACGTTAGCAGGAATGTCGGCTCCAATGGATTTTGACCGACAGTAGGTGCAATCATGACAGCGAGCATCGCTGGATACACGCCGGCACAGCCATTCTGCCCAATCGACAATCCGAATGAACCTGCAAAGTTTGCAATCCCGTCAGGAACTCCGAGCCGATCGGTTTGTGTTTTGATGTTAAGTGGTAAAGTACCCGCACTCGATCTTGACGAGAAAGCGAACAGCAAAGCTTCCGCCGTCTTCTTCACGTACGTTACCGGATTCAATCCGGAAATTGTAATGATAATCAAATGGATAAGGTACATGACGAGCAATGCAACGTACGAAGCAAGGACAAATTTCCCTAAGCTGAAGATCGCCGCAAAGTCTGATGTTGCAACAGTTCTTGCGATGATCGCCAAGATTCCGTAAGGCGTTAAACGCAACACGATACGTACGACACCCATGATCAATGAATAAAGGGCATCAATTCCCTTTTTCACCAAGTTGGCGTTCTCTTCATCCCGTCTCGTAAGTGCCAAATAGGCAAATCCAAGAAACGCCGCGAAAATGACAACGCCGATCGTCGATGTAGGGCGCGCTCCCGTAAAGTCAAGAAACGGGTTCGCAGGCAATAGTTCAAGAATTTGATCCGGCAATGCTTTGCCTGACATATCTGCAGAACGTTCTTCGATGGAAACACCACGTGCAGCTTCCGCCTCGCCTTGGACAATTTCAGAAGCGTCCAAGTTGAACAGCAATGACGCAGAAATACCGATAGCTGCAGCAATAGCAGTCGTACCGACAAGAATTCCTAAAATGATCCCAGCCATCTTGCCGAAGTTCTTCCCGATCGTCACTTTCGTGAACGCGCCGAGAATCGATATGAACACAAGAGGAACAACGATCATTTGTAGAAGCTTGACGTAGCCTGTTCCGATAATATTAAACCAACTAACCGATTTCGCCAGCACTTCCGAGTCTGCTCCATAAGCGACATTCAAGATAAAACCAAACAGGATCCCAAGTCCAAGACCAGTGAAAACCCTTTTGGAAAACGAAACATTTTTCCGATGCATACTATATAGAAGTCCTATTAAAAGTAACAACGCTGCTATATTTACAAATAGTAAAACAGTATCCACTTCTTTTCCCCCTCCAGGAATAAATAAAAAACTATAAAAAGACTATATACCCTTAAATCATATCAGTCAAGTAGGATTAACTATCTTCATTAATTTCTTTTACTGAAAGCGAAGTTCAACTACAGGAGTCCCCACTTGTGGATGATATTCCCTTCTTTTTCGGTTGGTTTTGGTATACTACTAGTGAGCAGTCACTTAAGGAGGGCTTATATGGCCAGTTTAATCACGGTTACGTTAACATCTACTTTCATATTGAACATTTTCCTTGCGATTGCGCTGATTTTCCTTGAAAGAAGGGACCCAACAGCAACGTGGGCATGGATTCTTGTCCTATTCTTCGTACCTTTATTCGGTTTTATCATCTATTTATTATTCGGAAGGAAATTACGGAGAAAGCACCTATTCAGGTGGGAAGGGAAAAACCGGATTGGTATCGAGACGTTACTTGATTACCAAATGGAAGCGATCGAGCAAGGGACATTCGACTTCAGACTGGATGATACCGCACATTACAAAGATAAGATCTACCTTCACCTTCGCAATAACCACGCCGTTTTGACACAAGACAATGACGTTCAAGTTTTTAATGACGGCGTCGCGAAATTCGACGCCTTGCTGAAAGATCTGGAAAACGCCAAAGACCATATCCATTTTCAATATTATATTTTGCGGCTGGACTCATTAGGCACCCGTATCCTGGATGTACTCATCAAGAAGGCAAAGCAAGGCGTGAAAGTGCGCGTCCTATTCGATGATATCGGCTCACGGGGACTTCGAGTGAAGCATTTAAAGGAATTAATCGATTGCGGCGGAGAAGTCGCAGCGTTCTTCCCGGCCATCCTGCCTCTCATCAACCCCCGCCTCAACTACCGGAACCACCGGAAGATCGTTGTCATTGACGGACGCGTCGGCTATGTCGGGGGTTTTAATGTCGGAGACGAGTACTTGGGATTGGATAAGAAATTCGGCTATTGGCGCGACACGCATCTACGCATCGAAGGTAGCGCGCTACATCCGCTTCAAACAAGATTCATCCTCGACTGGAACCAAGCAACCGAGATGGAAGACATCGAATATGCCGAACGGTACTTCCCTGCCATCCCACGGAAAGGGACGGTCGGCCTGCAAATCGTCTCAAGCGGTCCGGATGCCGAATGGGAACAGATTAAAGACGGCTATTTGAAGATGATTTTTTTGGCGAAGGATTATATTTACATCCAGACGCCGTACTTCATTCCGGACGTCAGCTTCCTTGACGCTTTACGCATCGCATGCTTATCAGGAGTGGACGTCCGCATCATGATTCCGAATAAGCCGGACCATATGTTTGTATATTGGGCGACATATTCGAATGTAGGAAAGCTGTTGAGGGCCGGTGCGAAAGTGTACATTTATGAAAATGGCTTCATCCATTCGAAGCAGATTGTCGTCGATGATGAGTTGTCCACCGTAGGAACGGCGAACATCGACGTCCGCAGCTTCAAACTCAACTTTGAAATCAATGCATTCATTTACGACCGCGAGAAGTCCCACGAGCTCGCTGAACTATTCGAGCAGGATATGCAATTATCGACGGAGCTGACGTACGAAATGTATTTGAACCGGACCCGGTGGATCAAAATCAAAGAATCGGTTTCAAGATTGTTGTCACCAATATTATGACGGATAAATTAAAATCCTCCCCCATCTCGTATTTCAAGATGGAGGAGGATTTTTTTCATTTCAACCCGAGATATTCTTCTAGTGTGATGTTGCGTTTGAAAATTTCTTCGGCAATTTCTTTTCCAACATAACGGAAATGCCACGATTCATGCCTGTAGCCCGTAATATGTTCCTTGCCTTCCGGGTATCGGAGGATGAAGCCATAACGGTACGCGTTTGCCGCTACCCACTTCCCAGCCTCCGTATCTCCAAATTTAAAAGAGGCCCAGTATTTTTCATAGTTCACTTCTCCGATATCGAACGCGAGCCCTGTTTGGTGTTCGGAATAGCCCGGACGTGCGCTGTACCGGTCTGCCTTTTCCACGCCATCCTTTTTGACGTATCGGTCGTAGAGCGACGCTTGGTATTCATAGGAACGGTATGTGCTGAAGGCAGTTAAATTGATGCCAGAAAATGTTGCCTCCGCAGCCATCTCCTCGAATGCTTCCCTCGCTACTTTGCTTTCACCTGGAGCGTACGTGCTTGGCAAAGGATATTTTTTATTCGCAATGAGGATTCCGTTAATGATTGTTGGTTTATCCGGCAGCTTCTGGCCTTCGATATAGCCGCTTTTGTTCGGGCTTGACTGCGGTTTATTCGTCACTTTCGGCTTTTCCTCTTGTTTCGGTTCCGGTTTTGCTGGTTCTACACTTTTCTCCGGCTCCTTCGTTTCCGGCTTTTTCACTTCCGCAGGCGGCTCTTCTTCAACAGGTTTCTCTTCAACAGGAGGTGTTTCCTCTTCAGGCTCTTCAGGCTCCACCTCTGTCATATCCAATTCGTCCACGTCATCCGGCTCCACTTCCTGCTCTTCCACAGGTGGCGCTTGCGTTTCACCGATGCCTGCTTGTCTTAATGTCTTCGTTATGTCCCAGTCGTTCATGCCGATCCACACAACAATTGCTGTCATGATCAAACTCGTCAATAGTAACGTGATCGTCAAAGCTTTGTTGGATTTCTTCCTGCTCTTATACTTCTGTTTCCGCTTCATCGTATGTTGGCCTTCCTTCTACTCTAGGTATCTCTCATTTATAAATATGTTCAAATCGCCATATGACGATGTTCTTTCAAGTCCGTGTATGCTATCATTTACTTTCAAATATGTATATTGTGTAAATGAATGATTGCGAGGATTACTTATGAATAATCAACGATGGCTTTCAATAAGCTTTTTAACATTCTTCTTTACGTGGGGTGTCTTTCTTCCCTACTGGACAGGTTGGTTGACGATTGAAAAGGGCTTGTCCGTGAAGGACGCAAGCATCGTCATGGGCGCAGGAATGATTGTCCGGTCATTTTCCACTTTCCTCGTCTTCCCTTATTTAACGGAAAGGACGTCGTATGTCCGCGTCATGAAATGGATGACGGTGTTGTCGTTGCTCCTAGCCGTCCTCTACATCCCCGAGGCACCATTCATTGCGTTGTTCATCATTACAGTACTGTTCAGCGCCGTTTATCCGATCATCTTGCCAGCTGTCGAAAGCGGTGCGTCCGTCCTTATGCAGAAGGAGCATATCCATTATGGCAAAAGTCGCTCATTCGGCTCGATTGGGTATACAGTTGCGCTCTTGCTCGTCGGTGCCGCAACGGCGATTTGGAATGAACAAGCTATCTTATATATGATGATTATAGGACTTGCAATTGCTGCCCTATTCTACTCCCGTCCCGCACCTGCCGTCTTACAGAGCATCCCTGATAGGAAGGATCCTCGCAATCGGAAGACCGGGTTGAAGACGTTGTTTGCGACAAAAGGCTTTACAGTCATCATGGTGCTTGCAATTCTTTTGCAAGGCGCCCATGCTTCTTACTACAATTACGGCTTTCTGTTCCTCGATGACTTGGATGTCAACGGATTCTACATCGGAATCATCTTGAATATCGCGGTTTTGTTCGAAATCCTATTCTTCGCAAAAGCGGATCGCTTCTTGACCGACATGCGGATATCGACGATGTTCCTCATTGCCGCAGTCGGATCGACGGTGCGGTGGGTACTCGTCTTCTTATTTCCAACAGCATTCGTTTTCATCGCGACACAGCTTTTGCATGCCGCATCGTTTGGTATCGCCCATTATGCGTTCATCCAATATATTTCGAAAAAGCTTCCAAATTCACAGATTGCTGCGGCCCAAGGGTTTTACGCCGCATTCGCCATGAGCTTAAGCACTGCCATCTTGACGTTTCCGGCAGGATTCCTATATGAAATTTCACCGGGAACCGCATTTTTAGGAATGACTGTCTGCTCCATCCCCGCCATCTTTATCGTACTCGCCACCCGCAAAAGGTTGGCTTATTAATATCTACCATGTTCTCCGCCCGCGGGGAACATTTTTTATTATAACTGTTGATTTTCACTACAGGCGGACGCTTTCCGCGGGCGAGGCTAAGCCTCCTCAGTCGCTACGCTCCCTCCGGGGTCTCAGCTGTCTCGCTTTTCCCGCAGGAGTCGCCGCCTTTCGCTACAATCAACGAAGCTCTCCATAAATAATAAATATTAAAATACAATAAGCAATAGCACAACGACAAATGAAAGCGCGAACAGGATGGATAAATAGCGCATCCATCTGGACTCCTTGTCAAACCCTTGCTCCTTGAACGATTTTGCCCTCGAGGCGTTCGTCAAGGTGAAAAGCGCCATCATCGTCAAAATGGCAAGATCCAACTTCCCTCTGACGACAAAAAATAATGTCACGACTCCTAACAAAACGATGCCGATGACGGATGCTTTCTTCTGAGTCACGTTAATTCCCTCCAAAAAAGGCCGGAGATTGCTCTCCAGCCTCCCATATGCCTTTGTCAATCTTTCTTTTTCTCCGTCTCAGCGACCGGTTGCACTTCTTTATAATAAAACTTCCGGCCCAAATACGTTTGGAAGATGAGCAATAGCCCACCGACCGCCCAATAGAGCGGTAGCGCCGCCATCACTGTGAATGAGATGAACATAATCATGATCGGCGACATATAGATGAACATTTTCATCTGTTGCTTCTGCTGCTCAGGCATCGTCCATAACGATACACGTGCTTGGACGAAATAAACTGCACCCGCAACAAGCATCATAATCTTATCCGGCTCGCCCAAATTAAACCAGAGGAATTGGTGCTCCTTCACTTCCGGCGGAGCGTAAAGGATGGCGAAATAAAGGCCCATGATAATCGGCATCTGGATGATCAATGGAAGACAGCCCATGTTCAACGGATTGACGCCGTGCTTGGAATACAAGCCCATCATTTCCTGTTGAAGCTTCATTTGCTCTTCCTTATCTTCCTTTTCTTTCGCTTCTTTCAAGCGCTTTTGGATATCTTCCATTTCCGGACGGAGTGCGTCCATTTTAATTTTCATTTCTTGCTGTGCCTTATAGTTTTTCAACATAAGCGGCATGAGCACTAAGCGGATGGCAACCGTAATGACGATGATCGCCAAACCATAACTTCCGTTGAACGTTTCACCAAGATAATGAAGCAGCCATTCCATCGGTTTAACGAAAATATTATAGAATGTGCCTTCTTTGTTCTGGACTCCGGAACAACCACTTAAGACAACTGCGGCGGTGATCAATATCGTGAATAAACCAATTTTCTTTTTCAATAAATTCACCTTCACTATTTCAAACTACTGAAAAGTATACATCAATTCACAGTGCAATTACAATCAATGTTCTTTATTTACTTGTATTTATCGGAAGACGGACATAAAAAAAAACGCCTCCATAACGGAAGCGATTTGATTATTGATTTTGAGGGGCTTGGCTCGCGTCGACTTTCTTACTGTAGAGACCGTCCACTTCTGACTCCTTGGACTTGTCTTCCACTTCTTGGTTGTAGTAATGGACGCTTGTTTGCGCGCCTTCACTTACCATTTTATTATCCTGCAAGTCATATGGATCCGAATGACCGGCTTTTGTGTCATCAGAACGGTTCAATTTTTGCGATTCTATAAAGGAGTCGACTTTCGTTTTCATATTATTCACCGCAACCATCGCCTTGTCACGGTTTTCTTTTTTGCTGAAATATGCGTATGCACCTGCAGCCAACGTAGCTAGAAGCAATCCATTTCCGCGTTTTCGTGCCATACTTATCAATCCTCCAATTAATATAAAAAATCGTATTATACTTGCAGTATACCCTTATCCCGATTTTGAAAACTCCATTCAGCCAGATGCAATAGCATCAATTGAATCGTTTTCATTACTTGTAGCATCTCATATCGCCCGCGTCATTTCAAATTATTCAGTTGATTTCCATGGATTCGACTATCTTTTTAGATAATTTAATTTTTAATATTTCAATATGATGACAATCATAGTTTCTTGTCCCATTTTTTGTTATGATAGCAAAAAGGATTGCGGAGGTGATTCGTCATGATCAGACCGATGACTGCCAAAGATATTGGCTATATACAGCACATTGCCCACACCACGTGGAATGATACATACGAGGGACTAATTCCTGAAAACATTCAAAAAGAATTTATCGCTCGATCCTATTCCGATGCGATGATGATGAAACGGATGGAGAAGACTCATGTGCTTGTCGCTGAATGTGAACAAGGAACCCCGATTGGCTTTCTCAATTTCACGAGGGAAGATGAAGATGGCGACTCCGAATTGACAGCCATGTATATTCTACCTTCCTATCAGCACTCAGGATACGGCAAAAGACTTTTCGATTATACGATCAGCATGCTCGGCAACGCCAAACAGCTCTTCGTTTATGTAGATAGCCGAAATACGGCTGGACGGGCATTTTATGAAAGACAAGGATTCGAATTGGTGGAGGTATTTAAGGAATACTTCGAAGGCTACCCTGTCGAAACCGCACAGTACGTCTACTATATCCATGAACCAGTGCTTGCCTATTAAGGTAAAAGACGCTTTCCCATTATGGGAAAGCGTCTTTTTGTTTTACAACGGTCTCATTCCATCGCTGTCATACGATCGATCCGCGTATTGAAGATCATCCTGTAATGTCGGCTTTTTCGTAAAGCAAAGAATTGCTGCGACGTAGAGCAGGATGGAAGACAACGAGAGAATTCCTCCTAAAACGCCAGCGATGATGAACATAATTCCTGCAAGTTTGGCATTCTTGTTTTTCCATATATTAACGATACCAATAATATTCAAAACGAGGCTGATGATTAGCCCGATGATAAGCAGCCAGAAGAATCCGCCCATTATATTAAATAAAGTTAAAATAGCATCTATATCCGCCTGTGTCAGCGATGGATCAGCCATCATATCCGCTTCAAAATCCTGTTTGAAAGACGGATCATTTTTAATCAGGTTTACTACTGCCATAACTAGAAACCCGAATACTACTCCAATTGCAGTCAATACCGCCGCAATGATGGATAACGCCTTTTCTGCTGTGCGATTCAAATAAAGCACCCTTTCCTCTTACATTTTTTCTATCATAACAAGTATACGAGAGATAAAACAATAAGTTTCATATCTCAACTTCTTTTTACAAGGGAAGTTTTGGAATTATCATTTGCGGGTACTAGATTTCTATGAAGGAACACATTAAGAAGTGGAAGGAGAGCATGAAATATGGGGAAAAATCTTATCTTCACCTCGACGGACATGCTTTACACAGTCGCAGGCGCATCCGTACTTACTGGCATCGTATATTTCGTCACAATGGCATGGGGGCTTTAATTCATTTTCAGCATAAATAAAAGGCAATCCTTTGATCAAATGAAGGATTGCCTTTTTTGCGTTTTTGTTTATGCTTTCACATCATCATATTCTTTATAACGATTAAACGCAGTGACTACGTACGAACATACAGCTTCCATCTTATATCCTTTTTCGCGGGCATATTCCGCAGCGCGGTCGAGCAATTGCTTTGCCACACCTTGTCCTCGCAAGTCTTCCGAAACATACGTATGATCCATTACCATGACATCGGCGAGAAGCGTCCACGTGATTTCAGCTAGCATCTTTCCGTCTTTTTCGTGCCGGAACGCAAATGCGTCTCCGCCAAGCTCGACTAATTCAAATTCCATGTGATCCTCTCCTTTTACAATATTCTATCATATTGCACGTTTGTATCACTTGAACCATGACTGGATCGATTCAAAAAGATCTGCAAAGAACTGTTTCACTTTATCCCAAAAACCCGGGTCGATTTCACCGAACTTCTCTTTTATCGTTGTAGCCATATCGGATAATTGCTCGGACAGTTTATTGAAATCGATGTCCAAGTTCCGGATCCGATCCATCAAGTCAATTAGCAATTGACGGTCTGCTTCGCTCAACTCGATATTCAGCTTCTTCAACTGTTCATTGACAATTGTCTCGACTTCTTCTTTCGTCGCTGGCTTGTTATCGGCGATCGCTTTCTTAATTTCCGTCAGAAGCTCCGCCACTTTGTCCTGGTCGATGCCGGAATCCTTCGCAAACTTCGTCGCCAAATTCAACTCGTCATTCGCGACATCCGTCCGCTCGGTATCAAGCGTTTCCCCGGACACTTCATACGCCTTATAAATCCCTACCAATGCAGAATGCCCCGTCACCGGCTTCGGCGCCGCCACTTCGACGATCGCGTCCTCGATGCCAGCTGTCATCATGGCCGTCGCATACATCTCGTTCGTCACTTGTGTAATATTATCAGGCGTGACGATGTTAATGACAAGGCCTTTCCCTTCGTCCTGCCTCGTAATTTTGGCGGATGAATACATTCTCGCCTGGCTGTTGCCGTCTTTAATATATTTCACAAGATCAGTTCCATCGACCGTAATTTCGTCGACTTCCGTACTCTCTTCGACTTTCAAGCTCTTTTTAACGCTTTCCTTCTCCGCGTCGGTCAAGTTCGCCCCTAGCACAACAATGGGCACACCCAGTTTTTCATCAATAGCCGCATCGGCTTTCGCATTCGTCGGCAGCAAGCTAAAGGCAATGAGTAGTAACGCGCTCGCCACCATCAACAGTTTCTTCATAAGCTTTCCCTCCTGTACTAAGAAGTAGTACGAAGTGCATTGAAAAAGGTTCCAGTTCTCATTTTAAGGTTGTCCAACCTTCACTTTGCGTAATTTTCCCTTCCTTCATCAACTTGCCGAGCGCCCGTTTGAATGCACCCTTGCTCATGCCGAACATCTCGCTTATTTCATCGGGAGTCGATTTGTCCGAGAACGGCATCTTGCCGCCTACATCCGACAAGTAGCGGTAAACAGTTTCCGCATCATCGCCGAGGCGCTCCTCTTTCCTAGGGAGCAAAGAACCGTTCAACGTACCGTCATCGCGCACGTCGATGATCCGGATATCCACTTCCTCTCCCAAGCGCGGCTCATGCTCCCGCTCTGTATTGTGGACGAATATCCTGTACGTTTCCGGAATGCTTAAGAAGAATGATCCTACCGGCAATAGACGGTATGCTCTTGCTTTCAAGTTTTTATTGAAAGTCGTTTCCGGTGCATCTGCAATCAATTCCAGCACTCTCTCCTCAGTCGCGAGGCGTCCGAAAATATTGCCGCCAAGATCGGTGCGCAATGTCATGAACAACTCGTCATCCGTCTTCGGCCATAGCGCTTTCACACGTGGCAAGTCCGCTTTATTCACGAGCACTTCAAAAGACGAACCGATGTCCACATAAGCGCCTTCCTTTTCGTCAATCCGAATGACACGCCCCCAGCCGAACGACTCGCATGTCATTTTCGGAATATTGGACGTCGCTGTCAATTCGCCGCGCCTGTTCATATACAGGAAGACTTCGACGACATCGCCCTCTTCGATCGGCGATTCGAATTCTGAGGCATTGATCATAATCTCCTGCTCGTCTCCGCCATCCAGCACCCATCTAGATCCTTCCTGGCCAATTACGGTCAGCTGGGCGGTAAAACCCGGTTTATGTTCTGTCATTTCATATCTCCTCTTCCATTTAGAAGCTTTGTCGTTCCTTCAGTCGTTGCACGAACCCTTCATCCTCTTTCATCGCTTCTACGAGGTCCGTAATCCGGTCCATCGCATTCCAGCTTAAATGGTGCTCGATTCCTTCAACGTCATTGTATATGTTCTTCTCTTCAACACCGATAATCCGGAGAAACTGTTCAAGAAGATCATGTCTTCTGACAAGCTTCTTTCCGAATGTCAATCCTTTTTCTGTCAGCTCAAGTCCTCTATAGCGCTCGTAGACGACATAGCCTTCACGGTCAAGACGCTGTGCCATCTTCGTGACAGATGAAGGCAATACCGAAAGTGCTTCTGCTACATCAGAAACGCGAGCCTCTCCTCTCGCCTCGAGCTGTAAATATATTTGTTCAATATAATCCTCCATACTTGGTGTTGCCAATCGTTCCACCTCCAGTATGTACATTCCCTGCCCAATCAATGATAAATCATACATGAAAAGCAGTTTACACTTTATTAATTACGGGTAAATTCACTATACCACTTCGAAGGAGTGAAAAAAATGGGTAAAATACTTTGGATTATTATCGTAGCATTAATCGCCTTCTGGCTGCTTGGATTTGTAATGAAGGTTGGAGGCGGACTGATCCACCTACTATTAGTCATCGCAGGAATCATATTCGTCATCCAGTTGTTAACCGGTAGGCGATCAGTTTAAAGAAAGGGTGCCTATCCTAGGCACCCTTTCTTATTTTACTTTTGCATAAATGCACGTATTTCGCAAATGCTTGCCATCCACTGATAGGGAATCGCATTTCAATGTCCCTTCAAGCTCAAACCCTGCCCGTTCAGCGACAGAACGGCTTCTCACATTTTCCTCATCACATCTTATTTCCACTCTTCGGGCGTTCAGTTCCTCGAATGCAAAACGAGTTAATCGCTCAACCGCTTCGGTCATAAGCCCTCGCCCTTCGAATTTCGTATCTAGCCAATACCCGATTTCGAACTTCGGAACTGTCCAATCAATACGGTGAAGTCCGGTCGATCCAACGAACTCGCCCGTTTCCTTAGAAAACATATGAAGCCGCAAATCTTTCCGTGTAATGAAATCTGCAATTGCCTGGCGCAGATTATCTTCTGTCACATGCAGCTCAGGTGCCTTTTGTGCAAATGGCATCCAATCCTTTAAGGCAGACAGCGAATTGCGGATCGCATTCCAGACGTCAAGTGCGTCTTCCACTTCAGGCATGCGGATAATGAGCCTCTCGGATTCAAATTCAGTCGGGAAATTCGGAATGCGTTTTTTCGGTTTCTCTCCAATACCTGCATCTTCCCACATGACAGGCGTCGTCGTTCCCGCAAGGAAGTCTTCCCGAGTCATCCCGTACGTAACAGCGTCATAATACGAATTCTCTTTCGGGGAAAACCATGCTTTCCGCAAATGGGCTTCCTTTACAAACCCGGCGCGCTCGAACGTCTTTCGCATCGCCAAATTATCTTGGCGCGTATGGCCTTCCAAACGGATTTTCTCTTCTGGCATGCCGAAGACGAACTCCGTAATGAGGCGAAGCGCCTTCGGTCCGTACCCGAGTCCTCTATAACGATCCGCAATCCGTAAATCGAACAACGGAATTTCATCCTGCAAATCATGGATCTTCACAATTCCTACGATTTCATCTTCCTCGTTTTGCACCCAGAACGTTTTCACTTCATCCGATTCATATCCGCCGTCTTCGATCGTCTTTTCAATCAGTTCGCGTTCCGGATGCGCATTTCCATGGAACGGCCATGTATTCGTCGTCAAAAAATGAATGAGCTGTTCCTGTTCCTCCATCGTCCATTCCCGTAATTTCATTCCAATCCCCCCGTTCGGGCTGCGTTCTTTACTTATGGATCCGCATCAATCTCAATGAATTCAACACGACGAGCAACGTTGCACCCATATCTGCAAAAATTGCAATCCATAATGTCAACCATCCTGGGATGATCAACAGCAGCGCTACAATTTTTAAGCCTACTGCAAACATAATATTTTCTTTAATAATCTGCAACGTTTTTCGGCTTAATTTCATCGTATACGGCAATTGCTGGAGATCGTCCGCCATCAAGGCGATATCCGCCGTTTCGAGAGCGGCATCTGTCCCTGCTCCTCCCATGGCGATTCCAATCGAAGAGGCGGCAAGCGCCGGCGCGTCATTAATGCCGTCACCGACCATCGCAACCCGGCCATATTGACCGATCAATCCTTTCACAGCAGTCAATTTGTCTTCCGGCATGAGTCCCGCACGAACGTCCGTCACGCCGGCCTGTTTCGCAATTGCCTCGGCTGTCCGCTCATCGTCCCCCGTCAGCATAACTGTATGCCGGATGCCGACCCCTTTCAATTGACGCAGCACGTCAGCACTTTCCGCACGCAACGGATCCGTAACCGCGATCAGTGCTTTGAATGAATGATCGAAGAGGACCGCCATGACGGATTTTCCGGCCAGTTGCAGCTCTTCGGCACGCTCTTTCATTTCCTCGGGCAGCTCTGTCAGCTCGGACGCCCACTTCATACTCCCGACGTGAACAAGGATGCCATCCACTTCCCCGAAAGCCCCTTTCCCGGTGACAGACTGGAAGTTCCGAATTTCCGCTGAGCGTCCGCCTTGAATTTCAGCATAGTCGACTATCGCACGCGCCAACGGATGCTGGGACATCGATTCAACAGCGGCGACCGCTTGTAGGATGGAATGTTTCTCCCCGCCTTCCGCAATAAAATCCGTCACTTCGGGATACCCTTTCGTCAAAGTGCCCGTCTTGTCAAATGCGACTGCGTGAATACGGCCCATCTCCTCAAGGTAGACGCCGCCTTTAATGAGGACGCCTTGGCGGGCGGCATTCCCGATTGCCGTTACGATAGCGACAGGTGTAGATACGACAAGGGCGCAAGGACAGCCGACAACAAGAACCGCAAGTCCTTGGTAAATCCATGTATGCCAATCCCCACCGAGAAGAGGCGGGACGATAGCGACGAGTACCGCGATGCCGATAATGATTGGTGTGTAATATTTCGCAAACCGATCGACGAATTTTTGAGAAGGTGCTTTCTCCGCTTGGGCATCCTCGACGAGATGGATGATTTTAGCGATCGTCGTATCCCCGACGAGTTTCGTCACAGTCACTTCGAGCGCACCTTCTTCATTCAACGTTCCCGCAAATACTTCGTCATCCACCTGTTTCAAAACAGGCACTGATTCCCCCGTGATCGCCGCCTGATTGACAGTCGATTTCCCGCTCCGAACGATGCCGTCCATCGCAATTTTCTGCCCCGGCTTCACGAGGAGGATGTCGCCGACTTGTATGTCTTCCGTCGGCAGTTCCATGATGCCCCCATCCCGTTTAACAAGCGCGGATGCTGGGGCGATATCCATAAGCTGGCGGATCGATTGTCGCGCTTTATTCATGGAGTAGGCTTCTAGCGCTTCACTCACCGCGAATAAAAAGACGACGACCGCCGCTTCCTGCCATTCACCGATAATTGCCGCTCCGATAATTGCAATCGTCATCAACGTCTTCATGTCGAAGTCGAGCCGTACAAGGTTTTTAATTCCTGTAATGAACATTCCCGTCCCGCCGATCAGGATGGCGACTGCGAACAGGCCCGTCGCTACAGCTGGATGCGCGACGTCCCGATAGGCGAAAACCATTCCCGCAATGACGAAGACGAGGGAGAGAATCGTAATTATATTTTCCTTTCTCCGGAAAAACGGGATTTTCGGTTCAGGGTCCCTTTTCGTCAAAGGTACGACTTGAATCCCATCAAAGGCACCTGCCGCCTGAAGCTCCCCCATCGTCGCTTCACCTGTGAAAGAAAGCTTCGATGCGCCGAAGTTGACGGTAGCTTCCGTCACGGAAGGAATGCTCTTCACATTGTTTTCGAATTTCATCGCACAGTTTGCGCAAGTAAGATTCTCGAGTCTGTATTCTGTCTTATCGGCCATCCGGATCATCCTCCCTTTCAGCTGCGTGATCGTGGGCAATCTTTACAAGATCGTATACATGCCCGTCCGCAAGAGAGTAATAGACCATTTTCCCTTTACGTTCCGATTTCGCAAGGCTATGTTCACGCAAATAGCGAAGATGATGGGAAGCCGTCGCATTCGATGAGCCGATGACCGCCGCTACATCGCAGACGCACATCTGCTCTTCCAACGTGAGCGAATAGGCGATCTTCAATCTCGTTTCGTCTGCAAGTGCCTTAAATATTTGCACCATGCCGCCGACATCCGGCAGCCCCTTTTGAACTTTCTCGACTATATTCTCGTGGACAATCGTCACTTCACATGTATCTTTCAATTTCATGTCGGCACCTCATTCAAATGTTCGTTTGATTATAGTACAGTATATGTTTACTCTTTCCTGAATGCAAGGATATTCAAACATATATTTGAATGAATTTTTTTCTCAAAATAAAGGGTTATTTGCCCTCGTATGGAAGTTAGTCATGACGATTGTTAATTTAAAAAACGGGGTGTGAACATGCAAAAAGGAAAATGGAATGCCATTACGGACGTGCCCGGAGTGGCGGTCGGCCATGTGACATTGAAGGAGGATCCCGGCCCAGAAAGCGCCTGCACAGGGGTTACGGCCATTTTGCCCCATGGCGGAAACAGTTTCGAACAGAAAGTGCCGGCAGCTAGTTTCGTATTGAACGGCTTCGGCAAATCGGCTGGGCTAATTCAAGTGGAGGAACTCGGTGTCATCGAGTCCCCCATCATGCTTACAAATACATTCAGCGTCGGGGCGGTGCTCGAGGGAACGCTGCAGCATATGCTCGAGGAGAACGCGGCAATCGGGGATTCCACCAGTTCATTGAACGTCGTAGTCGGCGAATGCAATGACAGTTATTTGAATGCAATGCGGGAGATGAAAGTCCGTCCGGAACACGCCATAAAGGCGATTCGCAAGGCGAGCGGAGGCGAACTCACACAAGGTGACGTCGGCGCAGGGAAAGGGATGATCTGCTTCGGCAGGAAAGGTGGAATTGGTTCGTCCTCAAGAATCGTGCACCATGGCGAGGATTCATTTACAGTCGGCGTACTGACCTTGACGAATTTCGGCAATGAGGAAGAATGTTTGATTGATGAATGGCTGGGGCGAAATGAAATTCATATGGAAACTGCCACCGACAAGTTGAAGCCGTCGCAGGAAATGCAAAGCGAAAAACCGGACGGCTCCATCATGATCATAGTCGCAACGGATGCGCCGTTGGATAGCAGACAGTTGAAGAGGCTAGCAAGACGCGCTTCTATCGGCCTCGGACGTACCGGGTCCCATATCCATAACGGAAGCGGTGACATCATCATTGCCTTCTCGAACGCTTACACGATTCCGCATTTGAGCATAGGCGGAGATACAGTGAGCTATACTTTATTGCGTGACGATGCCAAGGTGATGAACGACCTTTTCAAGGCGGTTATCGAGGCGACGGAAGAAGCGGTTTATCAATCGTTGATCCACGCACAGACGACAACCGGAAGACATGGACGAACGGTGGAACGATGGCCGTTTGTTGAGGAGTGAGCTAATAGGATAGCTTTTGGGCGCGGATGGCGGCTCTTTGGACGCGTGGGGCTTCACTTTGGACGTGGACGGCGGCTCTTTGGACGCACCGGCCTTCACTTTGGACGCTTCCGCTTTCAGTTCACTTCAATAAAAAAACGGCACGCATGAAGTTTCCTTTCATGCATGCCGTTATCTATTAATTATTGAGCCGGGTTTGCTTGTAGGTCGATTGAAATCTTGATGTCGTCGCCTACAAGTACGCCGCCTGCTTCAAGTGCTTGGTTCCATGTAAGACCGAACTCTTTACGGGAGACTTTCCCTTCCACTTCGAATGCAGCGACTTGAACACCCCATGGATTAGTTCCTGTGCCTTCGAATTCAGCTTTAAATGTAACTTTCTTCGTTACGTCCTTAATTGTCAAATCCCCTGTCACATCGTACTCATCATCGCCTTTTTTCACGATGTCAGTCGAAACGAATGTCAGTTGCGGGAATTTTTCCGTATCGAAGAAATCTCCTGAACGAAGGTGATTGTCGCGATCCTCGCTATTTGTATTAATTGAGTTTGCATCGATTGTGAAATTGATTGTCGCACCTGTCAAATCTTCAGGATTCCCCTCGATTGTCCCTTCCACTCCTGCAAAACTTCCTTTAACTTTTGAAACCATCATATGCTTTACTGAAAAACCAACACTCGTATGCGACGCGTCCACTTTCCATGTCGTCATTTCCACATCCACCCTCTCCATTTTTTGTTTTACCCGTTTTCATTACCCTATTCCTATACCCAGATTCATAGAGAGATATTCTCGCTATGCGAAAAATATCTTCATTCCAAGATATATTCAATATGATAACCCGATTATGTCTCGAAGTCAAGATACTTATCCCTTAAATTTCTATTCACCATTCCTCGGTTATTATTTCTTGTCAAATCGGTGGATAGCCAGCATACTTATAAAAGTGAAGCCTTCGTTTTCTTCAAAACGAATAGAAGGTTTTCAGCGCATTAGAATTGAAGGGACTGGATGTTGATGTCTAAGCATCAGTGGTTAGAGGAACTACGCGGGATTATTAAAGTAGGTATACTACGGATAGATGAACCATTAAGCAAATATACGATGACAAAACTTGGCGGATTAGCAGATATACTAGTCATTCCTGGGACAATCGAGGAAACGGAAGCGACGGTACGGTATGCATATGAAAATGAAATTCCGCTATTATTATTAGGAAACGGATCGAATATGGTCGTGAGGGATGGCGGAGTGCGTGGAATCGTCCTCCATCTGTCGAAATTGGATAAAATCCGGGTGGACGGCAACAAAGTTCATGCAGAAGCAGGAGCGCTCATTATCGATGTTTCAAGGCGGGCGGCTGCAGAATCGTTGACAGGCCTTGAATTCGCTTGCGGAATCCCCGGCTCCATCGGCGGCGCGATGGCTATGAATGCGGGTGCCTACGGCGGGGAAATCAAAGATATTATTGTGCAATGCACTGTATTGACAAAGACGGGTGAACGCCTCGTTCTATCGAAGGACGAATTGGAGCTTGGCTATCGGAAAAGCATCATAGCATCTGAAGGATATTATGTCTTGTCCGCTGATTTCGAATTGGCGGAGGGAGACAAGGAAGCAATCGACGCAAAAGTAGCGGACTTGACGTTCCAGCGAGAATCCAAGCAGCCTTTGGAATACCCTTCGGCAGGCAGTGTATTTAAACGTCCGCCAGGCTATTTTGCGGGGAAATTGATCCAAGATTGCGGCCTGCAAGGAAAAGGCCATGGTGGCGCGGAAGTGTCGACGAAGCATGCGGGTTTCATCATTAATAAAAACGGAGCGACCGCATCCGACTATATTGAAACAATCAATATGGTGAAGGCGGAAGTGAAAAAGCGATTCGACGTCGACTTGGAGTTGGAAGTGAAGATCGTCGGAGAAGAATGATTTTATTTATTTGATTACAAACAAAAAGCGGATGACCATAAACCGGCCATCCGCTTATATTTAAGTTTAGTCTATTATTGATCCGTTCTGCAGATGAATTCTGTCGCTTCGGTCACTCTGTCGTCCGTAATCTGCACTTGACACATTTTATGATTGTTCATGAATTTGAAAATCCCGTTATTGAAATCCGTTCCGATTTCCTTAAAGAAAATGCCTTCGAAACGTGCCTCTTTTGAAAGGGTGAAGCTAATTCGGAAGCCGTCACCTTCTTCGACTAAATAAGCCCGCACACCTTTTTCGAACATGCCTTCTATTTCATCTTTAATCGCACGATCAACGGAGACGACATGGAAATCAACAAATGTTATTTCACGCAACAACACGTTCATGAACGAGCCTTTTGTGATCTCTTCCCATCTGCTTTGGGCAGTTTGACCGATAATGATCTGCGTAATATTGTGTTTGTGAGCTACTTCTTTGATCACCTTTGCAACCGGCCGTTTTTCATTATCCATAATGATGAAATCTTCTACATCGAGCTCTTTGGCAAGCTCTTGCCATCTCTCGATATACTCGGATTTTTCAGCGTCAAATTCATCATATGGCAATGGGTCAATCGTTAGTATATATAGTGGACAATCGATGATGGATGCCATTTTATGTCCACGTCTAATGAGACGTTCGCCATTTGGACCGTAGTAGACACAAACAAGTATGCTTTCGTCCATACGACCTTTTACTTTGCCCATGACCGTAGTCACCTCTTACAATTATTTTCGTTCACTGCAACGCAACTTATATTTACAATTGAAAACCACAATATTATACATAAAAGATGATTGGCTGACAAGATGTAAATGTCTCAAAGTGCGATGGAAATCCGTTTAGTGTATAATTCTATTTATGAACTTTTCCATTGGTATCTGTAGCTACCTATTATGTCCCCAGTTCTGTCGCGAGTCAAGCCCATCCCCCATAGTTATGAAAAAATTTACATAAGAAGTTGAAATCCTTACAGGAGGTTAGCTGTTTGACGATTACATTATCTATATTCATCCCCTTTTTAGCTGCCATCTTCGTTCCCTTTCTATATAAAAGGATACAAAGCCGAAAAATCGGCTGGTTTGTCTTGCTTGTTCCATTCATGTTATTCGCAACGCTAGCAAGCTTCATCCCTTCTATTGCAAAAGGCGAAACGTATACACATACTTTCCGGTGGATTGATTCTGCTGGGATCCATTTTACAACTTATCTTGATGGCCTCAGTTTAATATTCGGCCTTCTCATTACAGGTGTCGGCAGTTTGGTCATCCTGTATTCCATCTATTATTTATCAGAACGGGAGTCATTGGGGCGCTTCTACGTTTACCTTTTACTGTTCATGGGCGCCATGCTCGGAGTCGTTTTTTCCGACAATCTGATGGTGCTGTACGTCTTTTGGGAATTGACGAGCATTTCTTCCTTCCTTCTGATCGCCTTCTGGTATCACCGGAAGAAATCGAGGTATGGTGCGCAAAAGTCCATGCTCATAACAGTATCGGGCGGAATTGCGATGCTTGCCGGCTTCATCATGCTACATACTATGACAGGCTCGTATAGTGTACGTGAGATAGTGGTCACGATTGGGCAATATACGGACGAGCCTCTTTTCTTATCTGCCATGTTGCTCGTATTAGTAGGGGCATTTACGAAATCTGCACAATTTCCGTTTCATATTTGGTTGCCAGATGCGATGGAAGCACCTACACCGGTCAGTGCTTATTTGCACTCCGCGACGATGGTCAAGGCGGGCATCTATTTGGTTGCACGTTTCACTCCGATTTTCGGCAGTGAGATGATCTGGTTCTATGTCGTAAGCAGTGTCGGGATTTTCACTTTGTTCTGGGGATCGTTTAACGCAGTGAAACAGACCGACCTGAAGGCATTGCTCGCTTATTCGACAATTAGTCAGCTCGGATTGGTCATGAGCCTCTTCGGTCTTGGATCGGCCGCACTCAATGAGGGGCATAGCGCGAATACGATCATCTATACCCAAGCTACTTTTGCGGCATTATTCCATCTTATTAACCACTCCACCTTTAAAGGTGCCCTCTTCATGGTTGTCGGCATTGTCGACCATGAACTCGGGACACGGGATGTCCGCAGATTGGGCGGGCTTATGGCTTTCATGCCGGTCACCTTCAGCATCGCTTTGATCGGTAGCTTCTCAATGGCCGGCTTGCCTCCTTTTAATGGGTTCCTAAGCAAGGAAATGTTTTTTGAGTCATTAGTGAATGCACGTAACCTTGATCTTTTTGAAGTGAGCACCATGGGGACACTGTTCCTCATTGTCGCGTGGCTTGCGAGCGTCCTCACATTCGTTTACAGCATGATTATCGTATTCCAAACGTTCTTCGGAGAATTCCAACCCGATAGAATCGAGAAGCCTTCAAGGGAAGCTCCTTTCGGAATGCTCATTGCCCCTTCCATTCTGGCAATACTCGTCGTTGGGATCTTCTTTTTCCCGAATATAATCGGAAACTATTTGTTGCGTCCAGCTATGGCTGCAGTCTACCCTTCATTGGAAGACGTTAAAGGACTGACGCCGCATATCTCTGCCTGGCACGGCTTCAATCCAGCATTGTGGATGACGATAGGTGTTGTTGTTCTTGGAATCATTCTATACAGACTCTTTCATTATTGGAGGGGCATTTATACAATCGCCCCTTTGAATTGGAATTTGGATGCAGCCTTCAATGCTACTCTCATATTGCTGGAAAAAGGATCTCATTTCTTTACCCGCCTTTATATGAAAGGGTATTTGAAGGACTATCTCGTCTATATATTCTCTTTCTTTATCGTGGTGGTCGGAGGAGCCATATTGTATACCGGTTCCTATTCGTTCGACTTTTCGAATGACGGACCAATCACGACAAATGAGTACCTGATCGTACTTGCAATGGCTGGGGCGGGAATTTCAATGCTATTCGCAAAATCCCGTATGACAGCGATCATTTTAAATGGCGTTCTCGGCTATTCAATCGCTTTTTTCTTTGTCATCTTCCGCGCACCGGATTTGGCATTGACCCAAGCAGTTGTTGAAACGGTGACAACTGCCCTGTTCCTACTTTGCTTCTACTTCTTGCCGGATTGGAAGAAAGAGCGTTCAGCACGGGGGACGAAAGTGTTGAATGGACTGATTGCCGTCTCGGTCGGGACAATCGTGACAGTTCTCGCCCTTACAGTGCAAGGGAATAAAATGTTTGAATCCATTTCGGTTTACTTTGAAGATGCATACCGCCTTGCCGGAGGTAAAAATATTGTCAATACGATATTAGGAGATTTCCGTGCATTCGATACGATGCTTGAAGTCGTTGTACTTTTCATCGCGGGAATCGGTGTGTTCACGCTTATTAAATTGAAAACGCGAAAGGAGGGACAGGATTTTGAAGATCAATGATGTCATTTTGCAAACAGTGACGAAAATCGTCGTATTCATCATCTTGACGTTCGGCGTGGAGCTGTTTCTGTCGGGGCATAACAATCCCGGTGGCGGTTTTATCGGCGGTCTTGTCCTCTCCTCCGCATTCGTACTGCTTTATTTAGTTCATGATATTGAAACGGTGCATAAAGGCATTCCGTTTGATTTTAAGAAGGTGGCGGCACTAGGAGCATTGCTTGCCGTCGGTACGGGCATAGGTTCCGTCCTGTTCGGCAATGACTTCCTTACACAGGGAGCCGGACATTTCAACTTGCCTGTTTTCGGAGAGACCGAACTGTCGACAGTCATCATCTTCGAAGCGGGGGTTGCATTGACGGTTGTCGGTGTTGTCGTAACGATTATTTCAACCATTAGTGAGGATGTGTAGCAGATGGAAACATTAATAACGATACTTGTCGGCTTTCTTGTGACAATCGCTGTCTATTTGCTGCTGTCCCGCAATTTAATTCGCGTGATTTTAGGGACTGCCGTCCTGTCTCACGCAGCGCATCTACTATTGATGACTATGGGAGGCTTGAAGAAAGGCAGTGCCCCGTTGCTCGGCGAGAATGCGGAAAGCTATACGGACGCATTGCCACAGGCGCTGATTCTTACTGCAATTGTGATCAGCTTCGCCGTCACCGCATTTCTACTCGTACTTGCGTATCGCACGTACAAGAAGACGGGAACTGACAACCTCCAAGCATTGAGAGGGTTTGAAGATGAATAATATACTAGTTATGCCAATGATCATTCCTTTACTAACTGGAATCATCCTCGTATTTTTACGTCCTTACGTAAACACGCAGCGAGTCCTCAGCATCGTGTCGAGTATCGCGACAGTCGTCGTCAGTCTCGTCATTTTAGATCGGATCCAGCAAGACGGGATTTTGAGGCTCGATTTTGGAGGCTGGCTGCCGCCCTACGGAATTTTATTCGTTGCAGATTCCTTTTCCATGCTTCTCGTCGCGACGACTTCAATCGTGACAGGAATTCTACTCCTATACGCTTTTTCGTCAATCGGACGACAGCATGAGAATATGTTCTTTTATCCGTTCGTCTTCTTCCTCGTTGCGGGCGTTAACGGCTCATTCCTGACAGGAGACCTGTTCAACTTATTCGTCTGTTTTGAAGTGATGCTTCTCTCCTCTTACGTGCTCATTACAATGGGAGGCAGAAAGATTCAACTGATTGAATCAATTAAATATGTAACGATCAATGTCCTTTCCTCATGGTTCTTCTTAATGGGGATCGCGTATATTTACGGTACGGTTGGAACGTTGAATATGGCTCATTTGTCAGTGAGAATCGCAGAAGTCGGACAAGGTCCGTTGCTGACAGTGATCAGCCTTCTCTTTTTAATCGTCTTCAGTTTGAAGGCGGGGTTGCTTCTTTATTTCTGGCTTCCTGGATCATACAGCGCGCCACCGACCGTCATAGCGGCCCTGTTTGGAGCACTGCTCACGAAGGTGGGGATTTACGCGATGTTCCGTATCTTCACGCTTATTTTTTATCATGAAACGGTCATTACACATACTGTGATAGGTGTGATGGCGATTCTTACGATGATTGGCGGAAGTGTCGGTGCCATTGCGTATAACGATATACGCAAAATTGTTTCGTACAATGTTGTGATAGCGGTCGGATTCATATTGGCAGGTCTTGCGATTTCAACAGAAGCCGCATTCCAAGGAGCCATCTATTATTTGATTCACGACATGGTCATCAAAGCATTGCTATTCCTCATTGCAGGAACGATGATTTATCTGACGGGTAAAGCCAAGATCGAAGAGATGAGCGGATTAATCCGGAACTATCCGACGCTCGGTTGGCTATTTTTCATCACGATGCTGTCACTCGCCGGAATTCCTCCGTTAAGCGGGTTCATCGGCAAGGTGTACATAGGTCAGGGAGCAATCGAAGCAGGCTCATTTATCCTTTTGGCGGCGGCCTTTTTATCCGGCATATTCGTCTTATACTCGCTATTGCGCATTTTCCTGAATTGCTTTTGGGGCGAAACGATCATTAGTGAGGACGACGATGTTCCATTGAATAAAGGGATGCTCGTTCCGTGTGTTTTATTTGCAATCATGACGGTTGCAATCGGGATCGGCGTCGAAGGGATCGCTCCATATGTGAGTGATGCTGCACGGACGCTTATGAATCCGGAAATCTATATAGAAGCTGTTTTACAAGGAAATCGTTAAGCGGAAAGTTGAGGTGGAGATAGATGCCAGCCCAGTTATTACTGAATCTGTTCATCGCGTTTTTATGGATGACGTTGATGGATGAAGATGAATTGAAATTCACGACTTTCTTCGCCGGCTTCCTTGTCGGAATCGGAATCATCTTTTTCATGCATCGCTTTTTCGGCACCCAATTTTATTTGCGCCGTTTGTTTTATTCTATTAAGTTGCTTTTCATTTTCATTTCGGAATTGACCCAGTCAAGTATCGTCGTTTTACGGCAGATTTTAAGCCCGAGATTGAATATAAAACCAGGCATCTTTAAATATGAAACCGTTTTGAAGAGCGATGTGGAAGTGACGATGTTGTCCCTTCTTCTCACGTTGACTCCCGGATCTGTCGTCATGGAAGTGTCGCCTGAAGGCAATACGCTTTATATTCATGCGATGGACGTTGAGCAGTCGCGGGCCGGTTTGATTAAACAACTGAAGAACTTTGAGAAAGCGATTATGGAGGTGACACGATGATTGAAACGATGATAACGATATCGCTTGTCCTCTTTTCGATTACCATCTCCATCGCTGTCATCCGGATCATCCTCGGCCCCTCCATGCCAGATCGTGTCATTGCACTTGATATGATCGGGGTCAACTTGATTGCGATGATTGCTGTTGTTTCGATCATGATGAAAACAAAAGCGTTTTTGGAAGTCATATTGATTTTAGGGATTCTTTCATTCATCGGGACAATCGCCTTTTCGAAATCAATTGAAAGGGGTGCCATCGTTGAGCGTAAACGAGATCGGTGAATTCATAGGAGCTTTGCTCATTTTGACTGGTGGGATTGCGAGTGTCATTAGTGTGTTCGGACTCATTCGTTTGCCCGATGTATATACGAGGTCGCACGCCGCGACGAAGAGCTCGACTCTTGCGGTGTTGCTGACGCTTTCCGGCACTTTTTTATATTTTCTTTTCCGCGAGCAATTCGTTAGTGTACGGGTTCTGCTCGGTATCGTTTTCGTCTTTCTTACCGCTCCGGTGGCAGGTCATCTGATTGTCCGGGCAGCGTATCGGTCGAAGGTGAAACTGGCGGATATTTCGACGGAAGATGAGTTATATGAAGTGTTATATTCGAATGAAAACAAAAATGACGGTTCTAGCGAAAAAAGCTAGACCGTCATTTTTTCGTTTTGGATCAATTCGTTTCTTCCGCCGCCACTTTCTTCAATGCTTCCGTGAATGCCTCGACTGGCTGAGCCCCCGAAATGGCGTATTTGCGGTTGATGACGAAGAACGGCACGCCTCTCACTCCGATTTGCCCAGCCTCTTCGATATCCTTTTTCACGTCTTCGGCAAACTCATCAGATTGAAGTACTTGTTGCACTCGATCGGCCGACAGACCGGCCTCCTCGGCAATTGCCAACAACGTATCTTCATTGTCGACAGCTTCCCCATTTACGAAATGACCTTGCAATAGGCGCTCTGATGCCGCCTCCCCCTTGCCTTCCGTTTCGGCGAGCTTAGCGAGACGGTGCGCATTGAATGTGTTCGCCCCTATCATGCTTTCGACATCAAAGTTCAGTCCGACTGTTTTAGCCTGATCTGCAACATTGTCCAACATCTTCTTCGCTTCATCCAAGCTCATGCCATACTTCTTCGCTAGGTCTTCCGGTACAGACCTTCCTGCTCCTACAGGCGTATTCGGATCTAATTGGAACGCCTTGAACACCACTTCCGTGTCGTCTTCCAAGTTCATTGCCTTCAATGCTTCTTCCAATCTCCGTTTCCCGATATAACAAAACGGGCAAACATAATCTGACCATATTTCAATTTTCACGATCCATGACCACCTTTCATCTCCCATTTTAGATTTCATTCAAAATGGCAACAATGAATATGCCTGCTGCTATTGTTATCGAAGATTAATTGGAGGGCTGAATATGTACAATTCACTATGGCTAAAGACCGCTTATCCGCGGGATTCCTACCCCGCTTTGGACAAAGATCTATCATGCGATGTTTGCATTATCGGAGGAGGCTTGAGCGGAATTGCGAACGCTTATTTTCTCGCCAAGGAAGGGAAAGACGTCATCCTGCTGGAGAAAGATGAAATTCTGTGCGGTGCAACAGGCAATTCAACAGGAAAATTGACGACGCAACATGACATCGTCTATGCAAACTTGATCAAACAGTTTGGACGAGACAATGCAAGAACCTATTATGATGTTAACCGGCAAGCTGTCCTGTTCGGAAGTTCTTTCGCTGAAGGAGATGAACTGAGGAACGCGGATTCCATCCTTTTTTCACAAACTAAGTATGGGACTGAATTGCTTCAAGATGAAAAGCGAGCATACGATGACATTGGTATTGTAGGAGAGTTGGGCAGGAATAGCGAACTTCCTTTGAAAACGGAAGCGACCTTGACGATGAGAGACGAAACACAGATCCATCCTGTCCGCTTCGGCCAGCATTTGGCGAAGATGGCCGTTAAAGCAGGAGCCCGGATTTTCGAGAAATCGGATGTACGGCTGATGGACTTAAAAAAACGACTGCTCTATACGCAGTCAGAAAACGAAATTCAATTCAATGAACTTGTCCTTTGTACACATTATCCAATAGAAGCGATAAGAGGATTGCAAATCTTAAAATTGATTGTCAGCCGATCCTATATCGTCTCAGCGCCGGCCAATATGCCGTTGACCGGCCAATATATTTCGGTCGATAATCCGAAACGTTCTGTAAGGACGGCATATATTGACGGGAAAACACATTTTCTCTTATCCGGGGAAGGGCATCAAGCAGGGATGGAGAAAGAGACGCAAGTACATTATGAAACATTGTCCTCCGAATTGAGGAATGTTTATCAGCTCGACGCAATGAATTACGGCTGGTCCGCACAAGACCCTCAGACGCCAGACCTTATTCCTTATGCAGGCTGCATTTCCTCAAGCATGCCATATGTTTATTTGAATACCGGGTTCAGAAAATGGGGACTCACCAATTCACTCGTCAGTGCACGGATTATTAGCGACCAGATTGTCGGACGGCAAAACAAAGCGGCTTCCCTCTATGCTCCCGATCGAACAGGCTTCGGTTCATTCCTCGTCCAAGCTTTGAAGAACACGGGACTTGTACTGAGAGAATTCACAGGCGGGCATATTTCCAGGACCAACTCCCCTATTTGCACACATATGGGATGCAGAACGCGGTGGAACGAAGCCGATCAGACTTGGGACTGTCCATGCCACGGATCCCGTTTCCGAAAGGATGGCTCCGTCCTTGAAGGCCCCGCAACAAAGCCGTTAGATTTGGGATAGGCGCTTCCCTTGTTTTCCGGTATACTGTCCAAAAGGAGTGACTCATATGTCCTTGCGGAAAATCATACGGAAGCAGGAAACAGTTGACGACCATTACCCGTTTAATCTCGATATCATCCGGAATTTCGAATCACTTTCCCTTGAATCGCCCGTTACGATCATTGCGGGCGACAATGGAAGCGGGAAGACGACACTTCTCGAAGGGATTGCGGCGGCAGCGGGCAGCATCCTGATCAGCGGCGAGCATATGGAAAGGGACCATTCCCTCTCCCCCGCTTTCGATTTGACGGATGACTTGAAACTCGTCTGGGATGTAAAGACGAAAAATGGATTCTTTTTCAGGGCTTCCGATTTTATTACGTATACGCGGAGCATTGCGATCATCCGCGAAGAAGCCCGAGCGAAAGCGGAGGAAATCAAACGGCGCGATCCTTACAGCCTAGAAATCCTTCCTTATGCTAGGACATATAATGAGTTGCACAATTTATACGGGGATGGGCTCGAGAAAAGGTCCCATGGAGAAAGTTTTTTTGACTTGTTCCAAGCTAGATTCCGCCCCGGCGGCTTTTACATACTCGATGAGCCCGAGGCGCCTTTATCACCGCAAAACCAATTGTCGCTCCTCGCGATGATTCACGACATGACGAAAGATGGCGCCAAATTTCTCATCTCGACGCATTCCCCTATCTTCATGGCGTATCCTGATGCGGACTTGTACGAAATCCAGGATGGCGAGCTTGTCCGTTGCACGTTCGAGGAAATGACCCACGTCCAGCTGACACGGGATTTCCTGAACGCCCCGGACCGTTATTTACGGCATTTATTTGAATGAAAAAGAAGCGGAGGGAGTATGCTCACCTTCCGCTTCTTATTTGTTTTTACTAACTATTACTTCAATGCTTCTGTCAATACAGGCACGATTTGTTTCTTTCTTGAAACGACACCTTTGAAGATAGTTGTATTGTTCGTCAATGGGACGTTGAATGCGGCACAAGCGCGCTCAGCTGCTTTACCGAGAGCAATGACGGTCGAATCATTGTTCAGGATGTCCGTAACAACGAACAGGAACAGATCCAATCCTTTTTCTTCGATGATGCTGTTCAACAGAACTTCCACTTCGGCTTGGCGGCTCATGACGTCATTAACTTCAATCGCGTTCACTTGTGCGATTTCAATTTTCGCGTCTCCGATCGTGAATTCCTTCGCATCAAGCGAGACAAGTTCCTCAAGCGATTTTCCGCTCAAATCTGCGCCAGCCTTCAGCATTTCAAGGCCGTACGTTTGCGCATCCACATCCGCAATGGCAGCCAATTCTTCAGCTGCTACGCGATCCTCTTCCGTGAACGTTGGAGATTTAAATAGCAGTGAATCGGAAATGATAGCAGAAAGCATAAGCCCCGCAATGTCTTTAGGAATTTCAACGCCATTTTCCTTATAAAGCTTTTTCAAGATTGTCGCTGTGCAGCCTACCGGTTCTGCGCGGTAATAGAGCGGATCCGCCGTCTGGAAGTTCGCGATCCGGTGATGATCCACAACTTCGATGACTTGTACTTCATCCAGATCATCTACGCTCTGCTGCTTTTCATTATGGTCGACAAGGATGACTTGCTGTGCTTCCGGCGCAGCCTTTTCAATCAATCGTGGAGCTTCAAAGCCAAATTGGCCTAGCGCGAAAGCTGTTTCACCTGAAATGGAACCAAGCCGTACTGCTTCTGCATCCATCCCAAGTTGTTGTTTCAAATAAGCATAGCTGATCGCCGACGTAATCGAATCGGTGTCAGGGTTTTTATGTCCAAATACTAATACTTTTCCCATCGTAATCCTCCTACAGGTCTATTCCTATTTATTCTATCACAAAGGTTTGTCGAACAAAATTGCAGCAAGCTCATCTTTATTTACTAGAAAATCTGCAATCGTATACTTGTCCAGCACTGCCAAATATGCGGCAAGCGCTTCGTGCAATGCACCTTTCAACTTGCATGCAGACGATAGGATACATTGATTGCCATCCTCACGGAAACATTCGACGAGATAAAAATCATCCTCCGTTTTTCGTATGAGCTCTCCTACATTTATTTCTTCCGGTTTCACGTTCAAGCGTATTCCGCCTCCGCGACCGCGAACCGTTTCGATAAGTCCCATCTTCCCTAATTCATGGACCACTTTCGTCAGATGGTTTTTCGAGATTTGGTATCGATCCGAAATTTCCTGGATGGTCGATAGCTCTCCGACTTCCTTTGTGCCTAAGTACATGAGTACACGCAATGAAAAATCTGTATATAATGTTAACCGCATAATTCCACCGCCATTCACCAACCTATTATAAGCGATTATGTCGGTATCGTGAAAGAAATGTGTCTAAAATTTTACATCAACATCAAAGATGCATTTTAAATATATCTTTAACGAAAATAATTGTTTATAGTGGAATTAACAAAACAAGAAAGGTTGTGCACCTTATGTTATCCCAAAAAACAATTGATATCGTAAAATCGACAGTTCCCGTTCTTGAACAACATGGTAAAGCAATTACAACAGTCTTTTATAAAAACTTGTTCGCCGCTCATCCAGAGCTTTTGAATATTTTCAACCACGCAAACCAATCGAAAGGTCGTCAACAAACAGCACTTGCCAATGCGGTATACGCAGCAGCGGCAAACATCGACAATCTCGGAGCCATCATCCCGGCAGTCGTCCAAATTGCTCATAAACACCGTTCATTGGGAATTGAAAAAGAACATTATCCGATTGTAGGCTATCATCTCCTCGGTGCGATCAAAGAAGTACTTGGTGACGCGGCAACCCCTGAAATCATCGCAGCTTGGGGTGAAGCATACGGAGTCATCGCTGACGCATTCATCGGCATTGAGCAAGACATGTATGACAAAGCCGAAGAAGCTAAAGGCGGCTGGAGAACATTCAAAGACTTCGTCATCGTCGACAAAGTCCCGGAAAGCGACGTCATTACATCCTTCTACTTGAAACCGGCGGACGGCGAACAGCTGCCTATGTATGAACCTGGCCAATACATTACAGTACGCTTCCAAATTCCTGGCGACGAGTATATGTTGAACCGTCAATACAGCTTGACTCAAGCTCCAGGAAAAGACACATTCCGGATCTCAGTCAAACGGGAAGATGAATGTGTTCCGAATGGCAAGGCTTCCGTCCACCTTCATCGCAACGTGAACATCGGCGATAAAATCGAAGTGAGCGCACCGGCAGGAGATTTCTATTTAGATATGGAAAGCACTTCGCCTGTCGCATTGATCAGCGGAGGTGTCGGCATTACGCCAATGATGGCGATGTATGAAACGATTGCAAATGCTACACCTGAACGATCTGTTGCATTCCTTCATTCAGCACGTACGCGCAAGCACCAGGCGTTCGACGAAGTTTTGCGCAGCATGACCAAATCACTTCCAAATTCAACATACGAAGTGCTTTATTCCGAAGAAGGCGACGGGTTAATCACCAGTGAATTCCTTGCGAAACATGTAGCGGAAGGCAGCGACGTTTACGTCTGCGGACCAACCCCATTCATGCAAGCTGTCATCTCCGCATTGCACCAAATCGGATTCCCAGAAGAAAAAATCCACTTCGAATTCTTCGGACCGAAGGAAGAGCTAGAACTGCAACACGTATAATACAACAAAAAAACGCGGTTCCCTGTCACGGGAGCCGCGTTTTTCTTATCGTTTAACCTTCTCAGGCAACCTGAATGACGAGATAATCAAAATACCCGAAAGCAGTAATCCTAAATAACCGATCAATGGATAGAAATGAGCGACAAGGTTTTTGAACCCTAAGAAACTTAGCCCAAATCCGACCAGTAAAGTAATTAACACAAACATCTTGAAGTTCTTCGTACCGATTTTAACAAAACGGGCCCCAAATGCATAGAACATACTGACAGCTGTATTGAAAATCATTCCGTACAAGACGAAAGCCATGAATATCGCAAGAACCGGAGAAATTTCATTGATGATTGCCAGCATCGGCAAATTTGAATCCGCTACGACATCCACCTTGGAGAAGATCGCCAAATGACTTAGCAAAATTAGAATACCTAATCCTAAACCACCGACCAATCCACCAAGTGCAGCGGTCTTTTCATCCTTTTCCGCTCCACCCATTACCAATGACATGGATGCGCCAACCGCAATATTAAACGAAACGTAGTTCACGGCAGACATAAACCAGTTCGGCAATGTCGTCTTCACATCATTCGCAATCGGATCAAGCACTGCAAACGACGTATCCATCGTCACTAAGCAATAGATTGAAACTCCGACGACAGCAATAATGAGAAATGGAGTAATACTACCGATAACCGCTACGACTTTATCAACATTCAATAGGATAGTTATGAACACAAGCACAACCATCAGCAGGCTTCCGACGAATGGAGGGACGCCAAATTGCTGCTCTAGATTTGAACCGGCTCCCGCTACCATGACGGTACCTACGCCAAATAATGTAAAAATAATGATATAGTCAATGATTGTTCCTAAGAAACGGCCGCTGATCTTATAAATAACTTCTTTATGGGATGTCGTACGCAACCGGCTGCCGAGCCTCGTCAATACCATGCCGATATACGCGAATAAAGCAGTAGAGACAATTGCAGCAGCAATCCCCATCATTCCGAAGCTAGTGAAATACTGCAAAATCTCCTGACCTGAAGCAAAACCGGCGCCGACGATAATTCCTATGAAAGCGCTTCCCATTTTCATAATTTTTTTCATGTTGTTTCCCCCTTGGTGTCCCCGAAAAAAACCGGTCATCTACTAAATAATCCGAATTTTCAACGTGAATTAACTTGTCCCGTTTCAATTTAACATGCTATTCACTTCATTTCAACATAATATTTTTTCTTTATTTTTACATTCGTCTATGAACAAAAAAAGGGCCGTCCCTATTACGGAACGACCCTGTTTCATTATTTTTCCAGTAATTTTTCCGACTCTCGAATGAACGCCGGCAAATCGTCTGGCGTCCGGCTCGTCACCAACTGATTTTGGCATACGACTACTTCTTTATCCGCATAGTTGGCGCCTGCATATTCCATATCGACTTTAATGGACTTATAGCCAGTCGCATCGCGGCCTTCCAAAGTCTTCGCCGTCAGCAACAGCTGAGGTCCATGGCAAATGGCGAAAACCGGCTTTTTATCATCCATGAACTTCTTCGTGAATTGGACGAATCGGTCATCCGCCCGCAGCTGGTCCGGAGAAAAACCTCCTGGGATGAACAGAGCATCGAAGTCGTCAGCCAAGGCATCGTCAATCCCGACGTCAATTTTGACCGTAGACTCCCCTTGCTTGCCCTTTACTTCCTTGCCGGCTTCCTTCTCGATCGTGATGACTTCATGTCCCGCTTCTTCGAACGCCTTTGCGGGCTCCGTGTACTCCGAGTCTTCGAATAGATTCGTGATAACTGTAGCAATTCTAGCCATTCAATCATCCACCCTTTCAATTATCGTAGCCTTATTACTATTCCACACTGTAGAGCTACTAAACTTAAGGGCGGTACTTTGAGACATAAGGATTATCCTTTTCAAAAAATCTCCATGGATAATGGACGGCTTCCCCCGACTTGCCGATTCCTACACGGGGACCCGTTTCGATTTCGCTTGCCCCCGGTCCTTCGGCTATGAATAGCGGCTCGTCCGCCCAATGATGTCCATAATACTTCATCGTCACACCGAGCGCTTTCGACAACTTCCCAGGCCCATTCGTCCAATCCTTCATCTTCAAATGCGGACCGCGGTTGTCCTGCATCAACTCAAGCCCTTCAACCGGTTCTGCCGCACGGATAAGAACAGCATGCGGGGTTCCAATCGGGCCACTGACGACATTCATTAACGTATGTGTGTGCATTTGATACGTATACACAAGCCCTGGCGCACCGAACATGATATCCGTCCGTTTCGTCCGTCGGTTCCCGAAACTGTGGGCTGCACGATCCTCAGGTCCATGGTACGCTTCCGTCTCCACAATCCTCGCAGCAATCACCCCGTCCGGATGCTCATGCACAATATATTGTCCGACAAGATTCCGGGCAAGCTCCAGCACATGCGGTTCAAAAAATGATTTATCAATCGGCTCGTACATCTTCATCCTCCATCCGTGCAGATTTTCTATCTTTACAGTGATTTTGTAATCACTAATTTCCTGTACATCGCGGAGATTTCCGGGTTCTTTTTTTCCCACTCTTTATTTCTAGGCATGGGGATCTTGAATTGCTTCTCCATCTCCTTCATTAATCCGACCAGCAGCATATCTCTCTTTGGCCGGTCTGCAAAGATGATTTCCTCATATTCTCTTTGATAATCCGCCAGCGATTTCTTTGCTGCCATTTCAATTTTCCTCCAACTATTTCACTCAATTATATAAAAAGCCTCTTTCACATACTCATTGTCCCCATGAATGATACAACTTGATACGTTCAAGACAATCCTTGCCCTTCCGCAAACTCCCGATAGAGCGGATGGGACCTAATTAACTCTTCATGCGTGCCGATCCCCGTAATACGTCCTGCTTCCAGGAAGATGAGCTGGTCCGCGTCGATCACCGTCGACAACCGGTGCGCAATGATGAGTGTCGTACGCCCTTCCATCAGCCGCTGGAGAGCTTCCTGTACATGCGTTTCCGATCCACTGTCCAAGTTCGAAGTCGCTTCATCGAGCAGCAAAATCTCCGGGTCATGCAATAACGCCCTCGCAATCGCAATTCGTTGTCGTTGACCGCCCGACAGCTTCATTCCCCTCTCCCCGACAAGCGTCTCAAAGCCATCCGCCATCTCCTCGATGAAATGGAGTGCATTCGCCGCCTCGGCAGCCTTCCGCACTTCTTCGAGTGATGGGCGCTCTTCCAAACCGTACGCGATATTATCCAAGATTGTTCCGCTTAACAATGGACTTTCCTGCGACACATAGCCGATCCGTTTCCGCCAATCGGACAATGCGATATCCGCAATCGGCGTGCCTCCTACCGTTATGACACCCGCCGTCGGCAAATAAAAACGTTCGATCAAAGAAAAGATCGTCGTCTTTCCTCCGCCGCTCGGTCCGACAAACGCGGTGACCGTTCCGGGTTTTGCTTGGAATGAAATCCCGTCCAAAATTCCCTTTCCACTTTCATACGAAAAGCTTACCGATTCAAACTGGATACATCCATCCGGAACAATAGCGACGCCTTCCGCCTGCTCGCTGTCCATGCCTAAAATCTGCTGGATCCGCTCAGTTGCACCGACCGCCTTCTGGAAAATCGTAAACACTTGTGCCATCTGCGCAAACGGCATAATGATCTGGAACATGAGAAAAATGATTGCGACAAGCGTTCCCGCAGACAACACGCCCTTCGAAACTTGCGCACCGCCATAACCTAAAATGACGACCAAAATACTCATCATCACAAGCGTCATGACCGGCGAAATGATCGCCTGAATCCTCGCTTCCTTAAGTCCGAATGAAAACAGCGATTGGATCGCCTTATCACCTTTTGCGCCTTCATTCGGCTCCGCCCGGTACGCCTTCACCAACCGGATATCGCCAAGCACCCGGCCGAGATGACCCGAAAATTTCGCCATCTCCCCTTGTGTCGCCTTCGCAATTTTATGCATAATCCTGCCGAGCGGAAAAATGATTGCCATGCTGACAGGAATGCTGATCAACATGATCAACGTCATCTTCCAATCCAAATACAAAAGAATCGCAACCGCTCCGATAATCGAAATGATACCCGTAATGAACGACACGAGATGATCCGAAACCAATTGCTTCAGCATCGTCGTATCCTGGGTGATCCGGCTCATCGTTTCACCGGTTTCATTCTCATCGTAATAGGCAACAGGAAGCCGCAGCACCTTGCCCCATATTTTGCTTCGCAAGTCGGCAACAATCGTTTCACCAATGAACGCTAGTAAGTAATATGAAACGCCACCCAACACAGCCTGTAGAATGAAAACAGTAAATAGGAACACGGCCGTTCTCCAATCAAAAGATGCCTCCGTCAATGAATCGACGAGTTCCCTCGTCACTAACGGAACCGCCAAGCTCGCCGCTGTTGAAAATAAAGCAAGGAGAAGCGCAATTGCCGTCTTCCCCTTCGGCCACTTCAGCTGGCGCAATAAACCGATAAATTCCTTCATCGATCCTTTCGTTTTCAATTCACTTTCCATCCACTCACCCTCTTCTTTCTTCAAATACGCATAATTTTATCCAAACGCGCATAAACGCCCACAAAAACGCATAAATTGTTCCAATCACTCATAATAAGAAAAACTCACGCATAAATCCCTCTAAATGCTCATAAACGCTGACAAATGCGCATAAACGATAAAAACTACCAGCCTTATCTATCTACTAAGAGTACATAACCATCTTTCCACTTCCCGCGCCGATCTCATAATAAGCACTTCCGCCTCACAGCGCTCAAGCATTTGCAAGACGCCTGGACGCTTCTTCTTCGGATACGTCCATATGAACTTCACAAACTCCCAATCGACTTTCTCCGGACAACCTTCCGCCATATCCGGCCGCGTCTTCCCCCGATACATCCATCTGCGCTTGAAAATCCTGGACAGGCATAGCCAGTTCGGGAAATCGAGGAAGATGACGAGATCAGCATATTGAGCCCGCATCTCAATCGTGGAGTTGAAATTTCCATCGATGATCCATGCGGGCTTTTCAAGTTCGTTCTGAAGTTTTTCCCGAAATATAGGCTTAGGGGTCGGCACCCATCCTTCATTCCAAAAAAGGGCGTCCAAATGAAGAACCGGCAATTGCAGCCTGTCCGCAAGCTCGATCGATAATGTCGATTTTCCTGCGCCACTGCACCCGATAATGAGAATCCGATTATATGTCTTTTCATTCATTCCTCAAATCCTCCAAGAACTGGCCAATCTTCAGCCAATCCGCGTCCAAATCCGGTCTATGGGATGGTCGATAAAAGATGGCCGCCGGGTGGAATGTCGGCACGATTCGGTATACTTCATCTGTCCATTCGAACGTCGTGCTATCGAAATCGGGCAGAAACCGGACCGGTCGCTCTAACAACTGTCCATGCAGCTCCGTCACTTTCGCATCTTTGCCGAGCAACCTCTGTAAGCCGACATTCCCGAGCGCCACAATCAGCTTTGGCTCGATATTTGCAATCTCATAATCAAGTACTGGGGCATGCGCTAAAATCTCTTTCGTCGTCGGAGGCCGATTGTACTTCCGCTTCGTCATCGTGCCGTCCCGCTCCCGCTTCTCGCCCCATTTGTATGGCCTGCTGCGGACCGTACTCGTTATATAGACGTCTTCTCGCGTCAATCCGATCGAATCGAGCGACTTCATCAATTCCTTGCCGGCCCTGCCGATGAAAGGGATTCCGTCCACGGCCTCGAATTCCCCAGGCGCTTCGCCGATCAACATCAGTTCAGGCTTCTGTGGTCCCTCTCCGTAGACAAACCCCTCTACAGGAAATCCCTTAATCCTCTCCTTGCCAATATCCGCAATCGATTCTGGTATCCGAAACATCGACACACCCCCTTTCATCCTTGCAGTAACATTATTGTTTCATCTATGAACGCTTTTCCGTCACCTTGTTTAATCTTGTCAATTCCTTGTTCTATGCGATCATATCGAAATGCGCGAATAATTGCCAATAGGTGCGGGATCATCTCCATTTCGCGATCAGACAATGGTCTTTCCAATGTATAGGCATCTATGTATGCTTCGTATCGTTCTACAGGTGTTTCATTTCCTTCGAAGTCATAATGCCATGCCAAGAAAACAGCAACGCCTATGCACTCATTGATCAGAACTTCATCCCCTGCGATAAAGTAATCGAAAACGGCGGAAATTTTATCTCGTTGGAATAAAAGATTATAAGGACAGAAATCCCCTTGAACCGGTCCTATCGGAAGCGAATTCCACACTTCTTTTAATTGTGATCTTCTACTTTGATACAGTTCTTTTACCGTGGTCAGCTCCTTACTAAACATTCCCTGTTCTTCAATCGTTTGAACAAAATCCAAGTAGTTTAATTCATTTTCATCATAATCTCCAAGCGCATCGGTTTCATTCCCGCCGAACATGCCCCAACTCGTTCCTACTCCGAAGCGAAAATCCGTTGTTGAAGAGATGGCATGCTGTTTGCCGAGCAATTTTCCAATCTCCCTAATATGTGACAATCGGAGGCGTTTAACCTCCTCCCCATCCCCCTTTTTTTCTAGAATAAATAGCAAATCACCATGCTCAACGTAACGATTTCCCTTCATCGTTTTTTCGGGCACGATGAACGGCATTCCCGCCTTGCTCATAATGATTGTAAGTTTGATGACGTTCTCAATAAATGAAGCAGGCTGCTTTTCACCTATTAGAAAATATGTGCAATCGCCCACTTTAACTTCTGCAACAATTCTATCTTTGTCCCTCAAAATTTCATGCCGTGTAACAGGCTCTGTAAAATAATGTTGAATAACTTCGAAGATCAATTCATCCACCTCCAACGATGTATTGCTCCAAAGCCCGTTCTACGCTCGTCGCAAAGCTTGCGCCCGCTCCCCAATCGAAGCGGAAGAATACGCCCTCAGAGCTGCCTGCCGCGACGACATGGACGCGCGTTGCCCCTTCGAAGTTGTCGATTGTCGCCGTAACGGACGCGCGATTATTGGAGCGCATATAATATTTCTCCATAATCAATACATGTACTTCCGACGAACCGGCTGTCCTCATATAATGATCCACCAACGTACCACTAATGCTCCCCCGGATGATTTCCGATTGGATGATAGACGCCGCTTCCCCTGGCGAAATCGACACGTTGAAGTTCTTGATTGACATATCAACCTCTCCTCTCATTATGTCTAAATACGTATAGAACTGAATGGAAGTTTCAATTTGTTGAAACTTCAGAGAGAGGAGGGTGGTATTGGGCGCGGGATGCCTCATTTTGGGCGCGGAACACCTCACTTTGGGCGAGGGACACTCTCACTTTGATCGCGGGATTCCTCACTTTGGGCGCGGGACGCCTCACTTTGGGCGCGGAGCACCTCGCTTTGGGCGAGGGACACCTCTCTTTGGGCGCGGGACACCTCTCTTTGGGCGCCGGGACACCTCTCTTTGGGCGCGGGACACCTCTCTTTGGGCGCGGGACGCCTCACTTTGGGCGCGGGACACCTCTCTTTGGGCGCGGGACACCTCTCTTTGGGCGCGGGACACCTCTCTTTGGGCGCGGGA
>NZ_JBFEGM010000018.1:0-45475 GCF_047228845.1 Sporosarcina pasadenensis | reverse complement strand
ATCGCCGGTACAATACCGACAACTGGCTGCTTAATAAGGTGTTTTTTACTTGTCTCAAAAAAGATAGTCAGTGCCATTCCCTCTGGCTTTTTAATGGTTATGAGCGGGGCATGCCTTGCTTTGGGCGCGGAATGCCTCGCTTTGGACGCGGTATGCCTTGCTTTGGGCGCGGAACGCATCGCTTTGGACGCGGAATGCATCATTTTGGACGCGAAACGCGATGCTTTGGGCGCGGAATGCATCACTTTGGACGCGGAATGCATCACCTTGGACGCGAAATGCCTCACCTTGGGCGTGAAACTCATCACTTTGGACGCGGGAGCCACCACTTTGGACGCGGGGCTCCTTGTTAGAAGTTAATCAGCTTTTTATTCCCCAATCTCCTTCATTAACCCCTTATTGCCTTTCGTCAATATGTTTTCGTAATCGATATAATCGTAAATATCATCCATTATCTTATCGCTAAACATCGAGAGTTCCTTCACTGTCAAATCCTCGATCGCCTTCTTCTCCGCTTCGCAATAAATGATGATCTTCCCGACGATTTCATGTGCATCGCGGAATGGGGTGCCTTTTGCTACCAAGTAATCAGCGACTTCAGTTGCATTCAGGAAGCCGGCTTTGATGGCCGCTTTCATATTGTCGGCATTCACTTTCAATGTGTCGATCATCTTCGACATGATTTCCATGCAATCCAATACAGTGTCGAGAGCGTCGAAAAATTGCTCTTTATCCTCCTGCATGTCTTTGTTGTACGTCAACGGTAAGCCTTTCAACGTCGTCAATAATGCGAATAAGGAACCGTATACTCTTCCCGTTTTGCCGCGGATGAGTTCCGCCGCGTCAGGGTTTTTCTTCTGCGGCATGATGCTGCTGCCCGTCGAATAGGCATCCGCCATTGTAATGAACTTGAATTCTTGGCTGCTCCATAAAATCAGCTCTTCGCTCAAACGGCTCAAATGCATCATGATGATGGAGAAATCGGACATGAGTTCCAGCATATAATCGCGGTCGCTCACACCGTCGAGAAAATTATCGACCGGTTTCGCGAAACCTAGTAGATTGGTTGTAATTTCACGATCGATTGCATGTGTCGTCCCGGCAAGCGCCCCGCATCCTAACGGGTTTTCATCGAGCAGTTCGAGTGCATTGCCAACACGTTTTTTATCACGCTTGAACATTTGCTCATAGGCTCCTAAATGATGTCCAAATGTGACGACTTGCGCACGCTGCAAATGTGTATATCCAGGCATGATGACGTTATTCGCTTTCGCTTTTGCATGCAAGGAATCAATCAGTGTCTGCAAGCCGTCCATCACCTCGACCGCTTTATTCTTTGCATATAGGCGCATATCGACCGCCACTTGGTCATTCCGGCTACGTGCCGTATGGAGCTTCTTCCCTGTTTCCCCGATCCTTTCCGTTAAATGCATTTCCACGAATGAATGGATGTCTTCATAGTCCCCTTCGATGACAAGTTCACCGTTGTCGATATCATGCAGGATCGATTCCAGACCTTGAACGAGCAAATCCCCTTCCTCCGGTGTCAATAGGTCGGTATGGACGAGCATCGTGACGTGAGCCAAGCTTCCAGCGATATCTTCTTTGTATAATCTATAGTCGACCGGCAATGACGTGTTGAACTGCTCCATTATTTCATCTGCACGGCTTGTAAAACGTCCTCCCCAAAGCTTCATGTATAATCAACCTCTCGTATGTATTTTTATTCATTTTATTGTATTATAATGATTTCATCATTCAATTGCAATGAAATCCGAAACAACTTTGTTCAATATATTATCATGTGTTGCCAATTTCTTGCTCGCTATATGAAGTAATGCTATGCTTAATTCATTGACGAAAAAAGAGTGATGATCATGATAAAATCCAATATTGAACGCAACTATAGATATTTTTTACCCAAGCCCTTGACAACAATATGTCAGGGGTTTTTGTTTCCCCAGGGAAAATCAGCTTGGAGGCATAGTAAATGACAACAAAACAAAACCATTCCATCGCTTCGGTCTTTGCGATTTGGATAAGCCTGATCAGCAATATTGTATTAACCGTATTGAAAATCCTTGTTGGTGTGCTTTTTAATAGTCCCGTCTTGCTCGCGGACGGTTTCCATAACGCAGGAGATGTTGTCGCCTCAGCCGCAGCCTTGACGTCCATGAGATATTCGCAACGCCCCGCTGATGAAGACCATCCTTACGGGCACGGGAAAGCTGAAGTCATCGGATCCGGCCTTGTTGCCATCATTTTAGGGATTGCTGCCATCTATATCGGATATGAGGCCGTAAAAACATTTTTTAAAGTGCCGGCGAAGGCGAGTGTCATTGCATTAATCACGGCCATCCTCTCCCTCTTCTGGAAGCAGGCTCTCTATATTTACACGATGCGCATCGGGAAAAAGGTGAACAGTAAAGGATTGATAGCAACAGCATACGACCATTTGGCTGATGTTTATGCATCCCTCGCAGCTGTTGTCGGTATCGGGTTGGCGTTGATCGGTGATGCCTATCATATCCCGATCCTGTTATACGGTGATCCATTTGCAGGTGTGATCGTCTCGGTGCTTGTCCTCAGACTAGCTTACGAAATCGGTATTGAGGCAATGGATATACTAATGGAAAAGAACGTGTCGGAAGAACGTCTACGGGAATTTGCGACGTTGATCCGCACAGTCCCAGAAGTGAAAAGGATCGACCGATTACGCGCACGGGAGCATGGTCATTATGTTCTCGTCGATTTGAGGATCGGCATTTCCGGAACGTTGACAATCCAGGAAGGTCACGATATTTCAAGCAAAATCCGAAATTTGATCATTGATGAACACGCGGATGTAGATGAAGTGCTCATCCATTTAAATCCTTGGTATCCGGATGAATAATCCGGCAGAAGGGCTATGAAGTAATGTATACTGGTGAATGAAAAGGAGTGTCTTTGATGTTGAAAGATAAAATAGCGCATTTGGTCGCTGAAAATGAATTATTGTTTCCAATTGAACGAGCGTACGCAGTCAAACAAGGATTGATTCAGGAAACTACGGAAACTGACAATAAAGAATGGAGCTTTCCAGTCATTGAAAGATGCTTGAAAGAGACAGAGGAAGTAATCCAAGCGGAACCGGAATCATTCATGAATGAACCGGTCTCTTATTTTTCGAAGAACGTTGATGAATTCCTCTACGTCGAATCGAATGCCTTCGAAACAATCGGAGTCGATGGAATTGCATTTGAAATGGATGATGTCTTCGAGACGTTCACGGTCCTATTCGGTTTGAAAGTGCAGAAAAAGTGGGGTTCTTTCCTGAAGGAATATTTGGATGCGAATGTCGGATCAAAAACATATAGTGCCATGTTTTCCGACAAGGACGGGCTATGGGACGTCAATGTACCGCTCGATCAATTGGACGGTTTCCATAAAGAGATGGCTATGAAAGATACGATGGATCTCGCCTATCGATTCATCTTCAATTTGCTTGAAGCGATCGAGGCAGCAAATTGAAGCATGCATTTGAAGTTGAAAACAAGGAATTCATCTACACTTATGTACGGCAAATGGACGAACATGATCTATGTCGATTGGAAATGAGGGCTTTTTTCGGCTTTGACAGTCTATCGAACGTCATTAAGAGCAATGTGAAGATTGATCCTAGCAGAAGCCCTTTCATGAAAGAGCGTCTGGAAATTCTGTTCTCCGAAAATGATTTGGAAGAGATAATAGAGCAGGCATCTGAATTTGTCACCCATAAGACATTCAAAGTGACTTGCCTGAATTCGATTGCCCTCTCTTCCACAGCTAAACTACGCCAACCAGAGAGGCGCAGCATTGAACGCAAGATCGGGGAAGTAATTCAAGGGGAAGCGGATTTACTAGAGCCCGAAGTGAACTTTGGGGTCGTCTTGCTGGAAGGGACTTGGCATTTCGGCATCGTTCAGGAAAGCGAGCCGATATGGAGATTCCATATGCAAAAGCCCCATATGTATTCCACAGCGCTGAGCACCCGTGTTGCGAGAGCCGTCGCTAACATTGCCGTACCACATCCTGAAGGGATCCGGGCGATCGATCCTTGCTGCGGAATCGGAACTGTTTTGGTGGAAGCTCGCTCCATGGACATTGACATCGTCGGAAGGGATATTAACCCTCTCGTCTGTCTTGGCTCAAGAAAGAACCTCGCCCACTTCGGTTTGGAAGGTGAAGTTGTTAAGGGCCCTATTTCCGAAGTGACGGATACATATGATGCCGCGATTATCGACATGCCGTATAATTTATTTACACATATTACCGCTGAAGGACAACTGGATATAATAAAAGATGCTAGACGGATTACTTCGAGACTCGTAGTCGTTACGATTGAGCCGATGGATCATATGATATTGGAAGCTGGCTTCGAAATCGTGGACCGTTGTGTAGCGAAAAAAGGGACGTTCGAACGGCAAGTCGTCGTTTGTGAATGAAGGAGAAAGTTCACGTAGTACTGGGGGGTGTCATCTCGATGAAGAGATTGGTAAGCGTTTTGTTACTAAGCTGTTTGATGATCCTAGCTGGATGTAATTCCATTTCAAAGTATGATGATGAAGACGTTGCCGCCATTGTAAGAGGGGAAGAAATTACTGTCGGTGAACTGCGCTTATTATATCCGGATGATAAAATTCTTAATAATCTAGATGGGATGATTAAAGCGAAATTGGCAGAACAAGAAGTAAAGAGACTGAATCTGGATGTGTCAGAAGAACTTCAGGAAATTCAGTTGTCTAAGGATTCAATTGTTGATTCCTATCCGCCGGATGACGATGAATCTGAAATCGCTAAGGATACGCGGAAGTTCTATGAGTCGCAAGCTAAAAAACTGGGAATGGAGCCAAAAGAGTTTTTTGAAAAGCATGTAACAGCGAGTCAGGAAATAGGTGTCTATCTGCAAGCCTATGTAGAAAAAGTGCTAGGCGAGCCGATGTGGGATAATAAAGACTTTGATGTTGATGAATTGAATAAAAAGGCGAATGCGGTGTTAGATAAATTAATGGAAGATCATAAGGATGAGATTGAGAAGTTCATTAAGTAGCGAAGTGAAAGGACATAACATTTTAGTCATTCTAAAATGTTATGTCCTTTCTTCTATCAGCTATTTAATTATTTGATTTTGTCCTCTTACTAATAGGAATTAAGATATCAAAATGCGGATTGTTAACATCGCGATCATTCGGATATCGTTCATGTTTTATCGGTAAAGCATCGTAATATTCCACATTAGGCTCCATAAATGGCTCATACTCACTTTCCTTCAACCATTGGTAGATCTTGTCATAAGTCTGACCAATGATTTGATCTTTTGTATGATGTACCATTAAGTAAGTCATTTCAGGTACATGTATTTCCACCATACCTTCAGGAAGCTGCTGTTCTCCGGTAACCTCATACACAGAATAATGTACAAACCCATCAGGACGAAGATGATAGGACAGTCCTAATTGCACTTTCGGATTGATTGCGTGATCTAACTCTCCTACTCTCCCACTCATGCTACTTATAAATTTTTTCAAAGTGCTAACTTCTGTGTACGGTCCATCCCACTTTAATCCGATTCCCCGATACGCAGGTATCTCTACTATTTCATAATGGAAGTTTTGCATTATAAATCCCCCTTGTAATTTACGTAATCTTATCTAGGAAAAACTCATGTTCTAAAATGCTGTATAAAAGCGAATCACGCCAGCCGTCTCTTAGTAATAAATTCTCACGCATCCTACCTTCCTTAATCATTCCTATCTTTTCTAAGACCCTTGATGATCCAATATTTCTCGGGTCACAAGTTGCAAAAATGCGATGTAGACTAAATTCATTAAAGCCGTATGCAATTAATAACTTCGCTACTTCTGTCGCATATCCCTTCCCCCAATATTGAGGGTTCACTATGTATGCTATCTCACCGACTCTATTGCTAAAGTCTCTAATATTTATCTCTCCTGCACCAACCATTTCTCCGCTTTCCTTAACAATTACTGCAAACACAAATCGGCTTCTCGGTTCCTTTTTTGCATCTCTGAGAACTTGCTGCACAAAATCCTTGGTTTCTTGCTCTGAGTTTGGTCCCCAAGGCTGATATTGACAAACCTTTTGTTGCGATGCATATTTGTGAACATCCTTCCAATCGTTTTCTTCCATTTCTCGAAGAATGACTATGTCGCTTTGTAGGTTATTGATCATAATTCGGACTCCCTTCAGTTCTTCAGTAAGATTGTAGTGGATTATGATCACTCGCAACGATTTATGATCACCTGGTTTTCAAACCAATTCACCGCACGCTGTTCCAATTCCTTTACGAAAGTTTTTTTTGCTTTGCTGTATAAAGCGGTATCATCATACCGTTGAGCCAACTCTTCTTTTAAATATGTATATCGTGCGACTTCGTCAGGGTGAGCTCTTAAATAATCTCGTAATATCAGATGTCGTTGAATTTGAGAGTTGTCATGCTGATAAACATGAATGTGATGAGTTCTGTTATCTCCACCCTTGCGAAACAACCGTCGGCCTTCAATTCCCCATTCACCAGCAACGTCATATTTAAGCGAAAGCATCTGCTCATTAAACGTATCGATATTCATTATGTCTTTCACGAGACACATCATATCAATGACAGGCTTTGCCTTCATCCCTGGAACAGCAGTACTCCCAAAATGTTCAACTTTAATGATTTCCTCCCCGAATATGCCTCGCAGCAATAAAGCTTCATCATTGAACATTTGAACCCATTTTTCATTGTACGCAGACAACCTGATTTTCAAGTAAATCTCCCCTTGCCATATAACAATTTCTATTTCCCTATTGATGATAATCCTATTTTACGGGGTTTCCTTTATATATCCGAAAAACGACATCTCGCCTTTCTCATTCTCAACAATATTGTATGGATAGATTTGATCAGAATATCTTCTAGCAAATTTCCCTTCACCTACCGGGTAGATTTCAATATGAAGATTGCCAGAGAATCTTGTAAAGTATAATTTGCCATCAAGGAATTCCACTTCAATCTTATCTTTCAAGTATGTGCCGCAATACTTTTTAAGCTGACTTTCATTGATTGGAACCTCTGGCTGTTTAGTCGGAGCATCTACATCAACATGATGTAGAATATCTGAAATTGCATTTCCCAATTTGTATTGATTTATCGCCTCATTATTGGAAAGAATGATGATACAAATATCTTCATCGAAAAAATTCTGCATATAAGTACAAATCCCAAGGTGATCCCCTCCATGGGAATACTTGTCTGTCCCGTAAACATAAGTATGCTCTAATCCATAGCAGTAATTATTTTGGTTAACGCTAAAAAACCTGGTATACACTCTCTCAGAAAGTAGTTTCCGATCTCGCAAACAGGTATACCATTTGAACAAATCCTCACAGTTTGAAATAATAGCACCTGCACCGATGCTAAATTTCTCATTAAAATACGGACATTTAATTGTTGCGTCAAAATCTTTTACGTAATTACATGATCTGTTTTTAATCGGTTTACAACCATCATCCACTTCGCTGTTCATCATATGTAAAGGCTGGAATATGCGGTTTCTTAGAAAATCATCGTATGTTTCCCCTGAAACATTTTCAATGATCCACGCAAGCAAATTATAGTTTGAGTTATTGTAATCAAATACCGTTCCCGCTGGCTTTGTAGGTTTTTTATTAATATACCTTTGAAAAAAATAGTTTCTTGAATAATCCATTCTGTTGTAGCCAGCAAAAAAATCATCTACAAAGTTGGTGAAATTATATAAACCTGAGGTGTGCGATAATAAATGATGAACAGTAATTGACTCATCAATCTTCATGCCGGCAGGGAGGTATAAATGTGCAGGTTTATCGATATCCAGCATTTTCTTTTCGTAGAGGAGCATAATCGCAAAGGCTGTAAACTGTTTTGACATAGAAGCGATGGAGATGCGAGAGTTCATATCATTTTTTATTCCAAACTCGATACTTGCATAACCGCATGCACGTTCAAAAAGAACTTCCCCTTTTTTGATCACTTGAACAACTCCAAAAAAGTCCCACAACTTTAGATATTCGTTAATATATTCTTCTAATTTTAATCGTAGTGCCTGCATCAGTTCACACTTCCTTGCCATATAAACTAAAATTCCACATAAAAAGGTTGAAGGCTGTCGTCAAGACAATACTCTATTCTTTGCCTGAAGTTCCCTAGAGTTATCATCTCCAAAGCTTGTTCGATAGGAAAGAAACCTACTTCTAAACTCTCTGGCGAAGTTGTTAAATTGCCTCCAATTGCCTTAGCCAAAAACAAGGTATTACAAATTGATTTGTTCACATTTTGGAAAATCCCGCAGAATTTAATAATCTCAACATCAATGCCTGACTCCTCTTTCGTTTCCCTAATTGCTGCATCTTTCAAAGACTCGCCTTCCTCAACGATTCCGCCTGGCATTTCCCACCCTCTCATCGGTCCTTTAATTAATAAAATTTCATTTTGATCATTGAGTACAATCGTTGCAGCTGAAACAAAATGTTTAGGTGGTGTATAAACCTGTCTCGTATTTTGTCCCAAAGTCATTCCCCCTCTTTCATTTCAAATCTATTTCCAATCTTGAATTTCGGATCCGATTCATTATTTACTTGAGATCGCCAGCCGCATCGCCAACCGAATGGGAAGTACAGGAATCGCCATTTGATTTACATCTCCTACAAAAAACAGATCCTTTTGAGGAAAATAAAAAGCAAATGAACCTGTTGAGCCCGAATGTCCAACTAACTCTCCTTTTCCCATAAAAAGTGTAGGTATTCCGTTTAACGGTATTCGCATGTAGCCACCGCCATATTGAATTGGGTACATGGTAGCTTGTAACTTGTTATACTTTTCTAACTGATAAAAAACATCTTTGTTAAACAGACTCCCTCCAAAGAACGCTTTACTAAATATCATTAATTCACGAGCTGTGCTAATACCGCCACCACTAGCACGACAGCATCTGATGTACTTCGGACGGGAAATAGCGGTCTCTTTATAATAAATAGTTGGAGTGAAGTCATGCTCATCTCTAGGTAAATAGGTTTTCACAAGATTTAATGGTTCAAAAATCAAAGATTTATAAACATCTTCCAATGAGGAGTTGGTAATGGTTTCAATTATCTTTCCGAGGAGATCAAAGTTGATGTCTGCATAATGAGCCCTTTTCAATTTGTTAGGTGCAAAATGCGTTTTCAATTGTTTGGTAAGCGTTATCATTTCATCAAAAGGAATATGCATATCTTCAAGGAGGACACGTTTTTTAATGTTGTTTTTGCTTTCTACGTAGGCATCCGGTAGTCCGCTTGTTTGAAATAACAAACTAGCGATTGTCAATTTTGAAGTATATTCTTGTCCCTTAAATATATGAAGTCTGCTAAGTATGCTGCTATCGAGGTATTCTGTCACTTTATCAGCGAGTGACAACTTACCTTGCTCACGCAAAATTAGAATACAAGCAGTTGTAAACAATTTCGTTATGCTTGCCATTAGTAATGGCGCGTCTATATTCTTGCCCCCATACTCATTTTTATATGAAAAATCTCCACTCATGTTTTCAATAAATAAAACGGACTCATGAATATGTTTTGATTTTATCAATCGGTTAACTATTTTCTCGTATTTATCGGTCTCCATTTGTTTTCAACTATCCCCCTCAGACAAAAAACAAATATTTCCTTATACACTATTCATCTTACACTATATTCCTAATATAGAGAATACAATGCATAATAAAAGAGGATATATGCTCAAATTGAACATACTATCCTCTTCGTTCTTTTTTATTTCGAAATTTCAACAGTGTAGTCAGCCAATAATCTTGCACCGTAGCCTGTTGCTGATTTTGCGTAGTATCCGGATGCACTTGACTTGCTCATCATGCCCGCCATGTCGACGTGAAGCCATTTGCTGTTTTCCGGTACGAAGCGGCGTAGGAAAAGACCTGCCGTGATCGAGCCCGCAAAGTTTAGTGAACTGATATTGTTCATATCCGCGTAATCACTTGCCAATGACTTGTCGTATGCTTCAACTAACGGCATCGGCCAGACGAAATCGCCGTTTTGATCGCCCACTTTTTTCATGACGAATGATAATTCCTCATCACCGAAGACGCCGCCAATTTCCGAGCCAAGTGCATTGACGATAGCGCCTGTCAACGTTGCGATGTCAACGATATATTCAGCGTTCAATTCACCCGCACGGATAAGGGCATCCGCCAAAATGAGACGGCCTTCTGCATCTGTATTGCCCACTTGAACGGTTTTGTCGTTTTTATAACGGATCACTTCCCCAGGGAATACGGAATTTGCATCCGGTGTATTTTCCACCATCGGAATCAATGCGACGACATTCACCTTCGCTTTTGAATCGACAAGCAGTTGCATTGCTCCTGCAACAGCCGCAGAACCGCCCATGTCCATACGCATGCTGCTCAAGTCTTTGCCGCTTTTTAGGCTGATTCCGCCTGTATCGAATGTGACACCTTTTCCGACAAGTGCGACAAGCGGTTTGGACGCATCTCCTTCATAGCGGATCTCTACGAATGACGGTTTGTATTGGCTGCCTCGGCAAACTGTCAGGAGACCGTTCATTTCCATCTCTTCAAGCTGCTCTTTCCCGTGTACAGTTATTTCAACGTCTTTCCCATCGAACTTTTGCTTCAATACTTCAGGATACGTTTCGGGGTTCAGGACGTCCGATAATTCATTCATCAAGTCACGAGAGAAAGTGGTTGCCGCTGCACGGATTTTCCCCGCTTGAACAGCCGCTTGCATATCGCTTTCATCGACTTGCAATTCCGTGTTGAATTTCTTCGCTTCAGATTTATATGGCAGGAATTGATAGGAACCGAGATCCCATCCTTCCGCGAATGCAGTATGGACTTCCTCTTTATCCAAGCTAGCGAATACATTCCCTAGAACGCCTTCCTGCACAATCGCCTTATCCACTTTTTGCGAAGACAAATTACGTGCAATGTCCCCTGCCGTCGAACGAACCTTTTCTAAATTTGCCTTTTCGGCTTCCTTTATGATGACATAATGAGTATCTTCGATTAAGAGCGAACAATGGCCGCCCTTCTGTTGTGCGACGTAACTTTTCCGTGCTTCGTTGCCGCTAATCAATTTATCATTTACAAAAATGATCTTCACTTCTGACATTTCTCTTCCCCCTAAGTCTATTTATTTCGAGTATAGAAATAGTTTACCATATGTCAGCGTTTTTAAAAGAATTATCTTTTATCGGCTATGACAAGGCAGAACGTAGCAAATGGACCTAGTAACAGCGATAATAAAAACCAATTGAGCCCGCTCCTATTTTTCCCTTGCGCAATCCCGGCGTTGATTAAAGCAAGTGTCCCCCACCCTACAAAATAGCTTCCTTCCATACCGTTTCCTCCTCACTTAGATGTCTTCTATTCTGCCTTCTCCCTTGAGAAACTCGGCTGCTTCCTGCACATCATTCGTGCAAAAGAGCGTCTTATTTGCGTCCATAACTATCCGATCTTCCGCGTCAATATAATCCGTCAGCGGAATCGTGTTAAAAAATTTCTTCCATTTATATTTTTGCTCTAACAGTCTGATTTCATTTTTAATGTCTTCGTGGATAATTTCATTTATCATAAAAAATGTTTCGTTCATTTCCACTTCCGGAAAACGTTTTTTTAGAATTTTTAACTGCTCTTCTTCCCAATCTGCTTGCATTAAAGAAGTCGTGGATCCTACATTCTCAGCTACATCCATTAATACATCTGTCCACGCTTCATACTGGTCGTCGTCCAATTCATTGACCGAAATGATGCCGACGTTGAAATATGTTTTACTAGATTCTTCTTTTGTCTTTTTTCTTCCGAACATGGCGAACACCTCCATACTTCATACATTCTATACGTCTGACCGATGGAAAAGTTTCGGATAAAAGATTCACCCAGTACCTTGCATTGAACAATACCATGTGCTATATTGTACCCAATCAGTATGTTTTATAAATCAGTAGTGTTCATTGAATGGTACTGGAAAGGAGTATGAAGCATGAATATTCAATTCAAAAAAGGTGTCTTAAACCTTTGCGTCCTCGTTCTTTTGGATAAACAGGATCGATACGGCTATGAGCTCGTCCAGAAGATTTCCGACCAGATTTCCATCTCCGAAGGCTCTGTCTATCCGTTGCTGCGCCGCCTGACGAAAGAAGGTTATTTTACGACATATCTTCAGGAATCTACAGAAGGCCCTCCCCGCAAGTACTACAAATTGACGGATGCCGGGCGGGACTACTTGCATGAGCAGTTGGATGAATGGCGCAGTTTTACTAATGGAGTCAATACATTGATCGAGGAGGGCGTTAGCAATGACTGAAAAACAATTTATCAATGAGCTCGAAAACGCTTTGAAACGTTTGCCTGCCGATGAAAGAAACGACATTCTCCAAGATATTCGCGAATACTTTTTGAATGGTCGCGATGATGGAAAAGAGGATGAGGAAATCGCAGCATCCCTTGGATCACCTGCAAAAATCGCAGCTGAGCTGTTGGAAGCCTATCCGTTCAAAGACAGTGACATTGGCGGTGACATCAATGTGAACCCGACGAGCGAAGTAATCACAATCCAGGATAACCATTTTTCAAAAGTGGATATTGAAGTCCAGCACGGCTCTCTTACTGTCTTCCCTTCCGATACTGATGAGACAAGAATCGAGCTGACTGGGACAAAAGAGAAATTGGAACTTACCGCAGAAGTTTTCGGAGATACGCTCTGGATCAAATTGAAAAGCAAAACGCATTGGTTATTCCTATTCAATTTCAATATGAAGGGTGTGGCATTGAACGTGTTCATTCCAAAGAAATTGTATCAGTCCATCTCCATGAAATCGGTTAATGGAAGGATTAACGCCGAAAAGCTGATCGGGAAACATATCGAGTGCCGTACCGATAACGGACGTATTGAATTGGCTGAACTTGCGGCAACTTCGCTTGAAGCAGAGACGGATAACGGCCGGATTGAAATTTCGAAAGTGCAATCAGACCGCCTGAAGGCAAAAACGGATAATGGCCGTGTTACGTTGAGACATGTCGAAGCTGATTCGATCTATGCCGAATCGGATAATGGACGCATCGAGTTCGACCAAGTCGACGGGGAGCTTACTGCAATCACAGATAATGGCCGGATTGTCCTCGCTGGGGAACATTTAGATCGCAATATCGACTTCCAAACGGATAATGGAAGCATCGAAATTACAACGACGCATAAGGCGACCAATGCGACAATTCTTGCCAAAACAGGACACGGACGTATCGATATTTACGGCGATCGCAATTCACGGAGCCGCTTCGGAGCGGAATTGCACCAGATTCGATTAAAATCGGATAACGGAAGGATAACTGTTAGATAATTCTTCAGTCCCCTTTCGGTAATAAATGAACGGATTCAATAGATAACTCCAGCTATTCAATAGATAACTTTCCATATACAATCGATAACTAAAAGAGGGCGATCCTGCCCTCTTTTATATTTGAATGAAATTAAAACGATTGAATATGATATAGTGAGGCATCGAACCTTGTATATATGATTATTAACTATCGCTTTCATACTCCAATTGAAAAGAGGTCTTGCCATGGTTATGATTTTTGTTGATGCGGATGGCTGTCCAGTCGTAAATGAAACGATTTCCATTGCAAAAAAATTCAATTTGCCTTGCACGCTCATTTGCGACACAGCCCATGAAATGCATCGTGAAGGGGCAGAGACGATCATCGTTTCGAAGGGTGCAGATGCTGTCGATTTTGTTCTTGTCAATAAAGTTCAGAAAGGTGATATTGTCGTTACGCAGGACTATGGATTAGCGGCCATGGTGTTAGCGAAGCAAGGACACCCGATTGATCAGAACGGCAGACTGTATACAAACGAAAATATCGACCAGCTATTATTCGCTAGACATGCCGCACAGAAAATCAGGATGGCGGGCGGGCGTCTTCGCGGCCCTAAAAAACGATCGAAAGAAAGCAATGAAAAATTCAAGGAAAACTTCCGCAACTTGTGCAAACTGATACTTTCTCCACCTAATTGAAGCCCGCTCTTTTGCCGGGCTTTCATATTCGTTTCCCCCAGTTCATAAACTACAGTAACCTAACTCCTACATAGAGTGTTTTTCCAGATTAATAATGTTTAGTAACTGACTTCTAAGGTTAGAGATTGATAAAGATATCGGAGGTCTATCCATGCCAAAAATTCTTTCCGTCAGCACTGTCCTGCCTCCTCATGAAGTGAAGCAGGCGGAAGCTGTTGAACTGACCCGCTCCCTTTTCAGCCGGAAATTCAAAGATATTGAACGGCTATTGAAAGTCTTTCAAAACGGCGATATCGAGAAGCGGGACGTTTGCATGCCACTAGAGTGGTATGGGCAAGCTCATGATTTTAAAGAGCGGAATGATTTATACATCAATCACGCCGTTGATTTTGGCGTGCAAGCTGTACAAGCGTGCCTGCAACAATCGACTACATTGACTGAAGCAATCGCCCCTTCGGAGATTGATGCGATTTTCTTCATTTCAAGTACAGGCATTGCGACACCGAGCATTGAAGCTCGCATCATGAACAGGCTCCCTTTCCGAGACGATGTGAAGAGGGTTCCGATTTGGGGATTAGGTTGCGCTGGAGGGGCTGCGGGAGTGAGCCGGGCATTCGAATATTGCAAAGCCTTTCCGAAAGCAAACGTATTGGTGCTATCCATCGAGCTTTGCAGTTTGACGTTCCAAAAAGACGACTATTCGAAGAGCAATCTTGTCGGAGTGTCCTTGTTCTCCGATGGCGTAGCCTGTGCGCTCATTTCAGGGGATCAATCCGAAATCGCTGTTGACATTCCGGTCCCCTCAATCATTGGCACAACTTCAAAATGGATGCCCGATTCGGAGGACGTCATGGGATGGGACATTAAAAACAATGGGCTGTATGTCATTTTCTCGAAAAGCATTCCATCCATCATCACGAATTGGCTAGGTCCGTTTGTGCATGAATTCCTCAATTCTTATCATCTTGACAAAGACGATATCAATCATTTTGTTGCGCATCCTGGTGGTAAAAAGGTATTGACCGCATATGAGGATTCATTAGGATTTGACAGTTCAAAAACTGATATTTCGAGGGACGTGTTGCGGAATCACGGCAATATGTCTTCCCCTACAGTCCTCTATGTACTGAAGCAATTTATGGAATCCGAACCTGCGGTAGGCGATTATGGATTGATGGCAGCACTTGGCCCAGGATTTTGCGGGGAATTGCTATTGTTGAAATGGGATTGAGGTGTCATGAATGATTATCGGTATTGTCCTTTCCATCATCATTTTGCAGCGGATCATTGAACTGTTCATTGCGAAACGGAACGAAAAATGGATGAAAAGCCAAGGCGCCTTTGAAGCGGGCTCATCTCATTATCCATATATGGTCGCGATGCACATATTCTTTTTTATCGCTCTCATTACCGAAGTATTATTCTTCCAACGCCAACTGTCCGCAATATGGCCGATTTGGTTGGCAATATTTTTGGCAGCGCAACTACTTAGGATTTGGTGTCTCACTTCATTAGGGAAGTTTTGGAACACGAAAATCATTGTCCTTCCGAATGCTCACGTCGTTCGAAAAGGACCGTACAAATGGCTCCGCCATCCGAATTACATGATTGTCGCTACCGAGCTGCTCGTATTGCCGTTATTATTCAATGCCTTTATTACCGCAGTCGTCTTTTCACTCCTCAATATTTGGATGATGTCGGTGCGGATACCGACAGAGGAACAGGCGCTTCGAAAAGCTACGAATTATACGGAAGAATTTCAGTTGAATAAATGACAAAACACCGAGGGGCAGTCTCCTCGGTGTTTCTTTCTGATCGTTTCAATTAAGCCAGACATAGAGTTCAGGCGGTTGCTGTCTATCTTCAGGCGGTCTGAATGTGTTTTCAAGCGGTTCCAGTCAACCTTCAGGCGGTCGGGATGAGATATCGGGCGGTCCGGACAAGTTTTCAGGCGGTTGCCAACCATTTTCAGGCGGTAAAAATTTCACATCTATGTCTGAACCCCTCAAGAAATACGTGTCAATGTCTTCCCCATATACCCGAACAAAATCGTCAAGATCGGCGATAACAGGCAGAAGAATGCGAACGGCAAATAGTTGATTGTCGAAACGCCTAACACATTCGTTATGAAAATACCGCACACACTCCATGGAACGAGCGGATTTACAACCGTCCCCGCATCTTCCATAACCCGGCTCAAGTTTTTATTCGTCAGGCCGACTTTCTCGTATTGTGTTTGGAACGCTTGCCCTGTCAATAGAATCGATAAATACTGTTCGCCGATCAAAACGTTGATGCCGATCGCTGTCATAGCGGAAGCCATAATGACTGAAGAAACTTTCTTCAACAACATTTCAATCTGCGCCAGCAAGCTTTGAACAATCCCTAATGTGAACAACAACCCACCCATGCTGAGCGCCAATAACACTAGAGCAACTGTGAACATCATGCTTTCCATGCCGCCACGCGTCAGCAAAGCATCAACATCCTCCACACCTGTCGAAGAGACGTACCCACTGAACAAAATCCCAAACACTTGTGAAAGTCCAATGCTTTGATGTAGGAATGAAAGGATGACTGCGATAGCTGAGCTGATCGCTAACGTAAGGAAAGCGGGCACCTTTGCAATCGTCAATACAAATAGAGCGACGAGCGGAATGACTGTGTACCAATGGATCATCCCTGTTTCAAGCAGTGTTTCTTGAAACGTTGCAATCTTATCGAACTCCCCTGTCGTCACGTCCGGCGATATTACACCGAAAACAATCAATGAAATGATGAACGCTGGGATCGTCGTCCATCCCATATTGCGGATATGCTCGAAAAGATCGACTCCTACAATCGATGAAGCAAGGTTCGTCGTATCTGATAACGGCGACATCTTATCGCCAAAGAACGCACCTGAAACGATAGCACCCGCCGCAATCGGCAACGAAAGTTCAAGGACACTGGCCATCCCGATGAACGCCACGCCGACAGTCGCCACCGTGGTCAGGGAGCTTCCAATCGAGACGCCGACGATAGCCGTGACGACGAAAACAATCGCAAAAAAGAATGTAGGTGTAATTAAGTGAAATCCTGCGTAAATTAACGTAGGAATCGTCCCGCTCATCATCCAGCTACTTATAAGGATGCCGATGAAGAAAAAGAGAAAGACCGCTCCCATGCCGGCCCCCGCCCCTTCCACCAATCCTTTTTCAAGCTTTTTGAAAGGAATCCTTTTCAGAAGGCCGTATCCGATCAACAATAATATTGATAGTAGAATCGGTAAATGAGGGACGGATTCGAATTTTATTATACTTACACTGATCATCGCCACGATGCCGAAAACGAGTAAGGCCGATTCCCAAAACGCAGGCGAATGGATCGCTTTTATTTGAAACATAATGCACTCCTCCTAGTATTTATCATGAACACAAAAAACTCCTTCCATCCCTTGGATAAGGGACGAAGGAGTTCTCCGCGATACCACCCTGATTGACGACAGGCAAGCCTGCAGTCCACTTCATTTCGATTGGAGAAAAACTGTCGGTGTACTTCATGCCTGCTGCTGCCTGAATTTGCACTATCCATTCAGTCTCTTTTTGCTGCCCACAACAGGATTACTATGTCGACTCTCCGTAACGTATTCGTTTCAAATGTTGAATGATTATGTTTGTATATTACCAGCCTTGCGGGATAAGTCAACAGTCCATCGGTCCGATTTTATAAATCAAATAAAAAAAGTTGCCATACCCGTTGCATAAACGGGTATGGCAACTTACGTATCCTATTCTTCCCAGCCGTAAACTTTTCGGTTCCAATGGCGATGTGCAGCGACTGCAGTAATAAAGTTGTCGGCAAATGCACCATCATTCGCGTTCATAATGATCCCCGGCCCCACATCAGCGTCAGACGCTTCGAAAAACACTTTTCCAGTGGATGCGATGCCGATCGTCTTGTAATGCTTATATGCCTCATTGATGAAATCGACAATATCCATTGTAAATTTCTTCATATTGTCCGCTTCGCCACCAACTACATAAATTGCATCGTATAACGTTGGATGGACAGTCAAAAAGGTTTCATCGATTTCAACGGCCAAATCGTTTTCACCGTATCGGACACCGAATTTCTCTCCAACGAGGTCGACATTCATTCCCGCCCTCAAGCACGATGAGACGAGTGATTCGACTTCATCCCCATCGAATCCGCTTCCGATTAGGATTGCGACTTTGCGGGTGTCTGGCAGCATCGTTGTCGTCATTTGACTTAAGACAGGAGATGATTCCGTGACAGGTGATTCTTTAGCTTCTGTCGGGAATTGTGCACCTACGGCTTCAGCGACAGCCGTTGCCAACCCAACATCCACATTTGCAAACATATCTACGACTTGCTGTCTGACACTCATGCTCTTCACCTTACCGACTTCGAAACTGAAGGCATCTACGATATGCTTCTTCTCGGTAAGTGACATACTGTTCCAGAAAAGCTTCGCCTGTGAAAAATGGTCCGCGAATGATTCACTGCGCGCTTGAATTTTTCGGCCTTCGACTTTTTCTTGATAGTGGGCATAACCGCCTTCCTCCTCGGTTGAAACGGAAGGGGTATTATCCGCCAATGAATTTTTATGGTAGCTCACTTGGCCGACATTGATTGTCTGCCTGCCGTACCCATCGCGCTGGTTATTATGGAATGGACATACAGGACGATTGATCGGGAGTTCGTGGAAATTCGGTCCTCCCAATCTGATAAGCTGTGTATCCGTATACGAGAATAATCGCCCTTGTAATAATGGGTCGTTCGTGAAGTCGATGCCTGGCACGACATTACCAGGATGAAACGCGACTTGCTCGGTTTCCGCGAACACATTATCCACATTGCGGTTCAATGTCATCTTACCGATGATTTTGACGGGCACTTGCTCTTCTGGCCATATCTTCGTCGGATCTAAAATATCGAAGTCGAACATGAATTCATCTTTCTCTTCGATAAGCTGAACGCCCAATTCAAACTCGACGAAATCTCCACTTTCAATCGCTTCCCATAAGTCTCTCCGATGGAAGTCGGGATCTTTACCGTTGATCTTTTGGGCTTCATCCCAAACTAATGAATGCACACCGAGTTTCGGCTTCCAGTGGAACTTCACAAAATGCGCAATTCCCTCTTCATTTACGAAACGGAACGTATGCACACCGAAGCCTTCCATCATCCTGAAGCTTCTCGGGATTGTTCGGTCGGACATATGCCACATGATCATATGTGCCGATTCCTGATTGTTTGCAACGAAATCCCAAAATGTGTCGTGCGCGGAAGCCGCTTGCGGCATTTCATTATGCGGCTCAGGTTTGACAGCGTGAATTAAATCCGGGAACTTAATGGCGTCCTGGATGAAAAACACGGGAATATTATTTCCAACGAGGTCATAATTCCCTTCTTCCGTATAAAACTTCACGGCGAATCCACGGACGTCCCGCACCGTCTCACCGGATCCACGGCTACCTGCAACGGTTGAAAACCGTGTGAAAACGGGAGTCTTCGAACCTGGCTCTTGTAAGAAAGCTGCTTTCGTATATTTTTTCATCGACTCATATAATTCGAACTCCCCATGGGCTGCATAACCTCTTGCATGGACGACCCGCTCAGGAATCCGTTCATGGTCGAAATGAGTCATCTTCTCACGGAAATGGAAGTCTTCCATAAGGGTCGGTCCCCGGTATCCGGCTTTTAGTGAATGTTCATCCTCCGAGATTTTCAACCCTTGATTCGTCGTAATTTTCTTTCCTTTGTCGAGTGATCGATAATGTTCCAATTGTTTATCCTTGCTGTTGGCATCTACGGAATGGTTTTTATCCATTTCATTTCCTCCATTCGGTATTAGTAGTCTCCTACTCTATTCCCGTCTAGAGATTCCCCAAACAAACAGCAAATTAGCAAAATTGGCCGATGACAAATCCTACATAAGCTAGAAGGGATCCGAGTCCGAATGTCCAAATACTATAGAGAATCGCTTCCTTTCTTTGGCCGCTCTTCCATAACTGAATCAATTCTTTCATTAGCGTTGAGAAAGTCGTAAGGGCGCCAACCAAGCCGGACACTAGAAAGACTGTCCACAGCTTCGGCAATTCCAAGCCGAGTAGGAGACCGATCAGCAAAGAACCTGTCATATTGACGGCCAATGTCCCTCTCGGTATCCCTTCCTCTTTATTCATCCTTGCAGAAATATAAAATCTCAGGATTGCTCCGATAAACCCTCCTGCACCGATGACAATCGCTTCGACAACTGTCATACACTCACCATCCTGTTGCCTATCCGAAAGCCGTATAGACCTACGGCAAGCCCCCCTACAACACTAACGGTAAAATACAAGGCAGCATGCATAGCTTGACCATTTTGAATGAGGCTCACCGTCTCCATACTGAATGCGGAAAATGTTGTAAAGGAACCTAAAAGCCCTGTCGTTAAAGCAGTTTGATGCTGCTGATCATCTGTAATCCGTTGAATGACACCTGCACTAAGAAGACAAAGGATGAATGTCCCGAGTAAGTTGGCAGTCAGTGTCGCCAAAGGAAAATCCGATGACCCGTTAAAAAACCTTCCGATCCCTACACGACAAACTGCCCCTACAGCTCCGGCAATTCCGACAAGAAGGGCTTGTTTCATAGCTCCACCTCTTTCAATAGACGGCGAGTTAAAATCGTTTCTAGCAGTAGCTGCTTTTCAGTCTCTCCGAATTGGATTCGTATATTCTCCTCACCGATTTCTTTGATGACCCCTCTTCCAAACACACGGTGCATAACGTGCATGCCGACAGATAATTCTTTTCTCTCACTTAGGCCATCCGGATCCGGCAACGTTGATAAATCTACCGCCTTCAACTTCTCGTTGCTCTTCTCTTCCGGCTTCATTAATATCCCCCGAACTTCATTCAAAAATCTCGAATCCTCTTTCGTCTTCCCATTCGCCTCCCGGTAAGAGAGCAATTCCAATCGTTCTTGTGCCCGAGTCATCCCGACGTAAAACAGCCGCCTTGCCTCTTCCAGCAACATTGGGTCCGTTTCGTCCTCTTCGGATGGAATAACCCCTTTCACTAAGTCGATCATGAACACACGCCTGAATTCCAACCCTTTTGAGCTATGGAAAGTCGATAATGTCAATGCATTTGCAGGCGGATTGAATTTCGCCTGCTGAACGGCTTGTTCCAGTTCTTTTAAGCGATTTGCAAAATCGACCATTGTCCTTACTTGTGAAGCGATTCCTTCAAGAGTATCCAAAATGCCAAGAAGATGATCAATCCGATAGCCGAATTTCGCCGCCCGGCTTTTCAACGCTTCCTCATATTCAAGCTCATAGCGGATAATCCGGATGATTTGGGCTGGCCGCATATCCGGAATTCTTTTGTAGACGTCGATGAAAGTATCCAATTTTTCAATTTGGCTGCCCTTCAATTGTACAGATTGGATGAACGCCTCAAAAACATTTCCGGAAGTCGTTTTATTCATGAACTTGGACAACATATCTCTTGAAATGAACAAGTTCATTTTCATGGCAATTTTCGCAAAAACATCTTTCCGCTCCATATTGAAGCTAAGTCGCATGAAGTTTAAAACGTCTTCAACGACCCAATGGGAAAAGAATTTGTCATCCGCGTCTTTCATATAGAAAGGGATTCCCCTCCGATGAAGTTCGTTGACATAGAGTGTGGAAGAAGCGTTATTTCTGAATAAAACAGCGACTTCATCCAAATTTTGCTCATCCAATAATTCATACGTAACATATTCCAAGAGCCGTTTCGGGTCCTCGAATTGTTTCATGACAATCGGTCCTGTTTCGGTATTGTCCGTCCTCATTTCTTTCCTATATCTGTGCTTGTTGCGTGTAATGAACTTAGCTGCGGTTTCGACGATTTCTTTTGACGAACGGTAATTCTGCTCCATCCTGAGCAATTTCGCATCCGGGTATACTTGCTTGAAGTTCAGCAAATAGGCAGGATCTGCTCCTCGCCACGTATAGATCGATTGATCGTCATCCGCCACGACACATAGATTGCCGTGGTGCGCAACAAGGTGTTCGACGATTCGGTGTTGAACGAGAGAGGTATCCTGGCTTTCATCTGTCAAAATGTAGTCATACCGGCTGCGGAACTGCTCGGCAAGTTGTTCATCCAGACGTAACGCCTGTTCCGCGATGGATAACATATCATCAAAGTCGAGGAGGAGATGTCCTTTCGTCTTAGATTTGAATTGTTCATAAGTAAGTGCAATGGAACCAGCTTTTTCAAAAGGCCCTGGAACTTGCTCCCACTCTTTGAAAGGAATCATCCTGTTCTTCAAATAACTGATAAATGTCGATAATGAGGTCAATTCATCTTCAGTACCATCGTCCCGAAGCACTTCTTTATATAGGCGTTTCAGCAAAGTGGTTTTCGTGAGAGGCTGTTTCTGATTCCCTCTCCCACCACCTTCGATCAATTCGAATGTGACGCCCGTCTTTTGCAAGTACGTGCGTGTAATTGTAAATGCGAGGCTATGAATGGTCGAAAAATCGACTGGGGAATGCTGGGGGAAAAATCGCTTGAACCGTTCTGCCATATCGAGCGCCGACGCCCGGCTGAACGTGATGGCTTTAATGCGTTTCGGATTTACATTCTTCTCCTCGATCAAATAGCCGATCCGCATAATCATCGTTGTCGTCTTCCCCGATCCGGGACATGCTAATAAAAGCAATGGACCGTCCAAATGCAAAACGGCATTCTTTTGGACGTCGTTCAAGTTTATATGTAGTTCGTTCTTTTTCCTTGTGAAAAAATCAGTCATTGCTTAGGTGCTCCTTCTTCTAACGATGTTCTTAATTTACCATACGAACGCACATTTTGTAGAATTTACGCCCGTGAAAAAGAAACAACCTCTGCAATTTACGCAGAGGTTGTCAATTAAAAGCCGCCTGACTCAAGCCTATCGTTTTGAATATCCACTTTTTCCTTCTTGCTGCCCATATAAGCTGTGGAGGCGACTTCGTTCGTATGCCGTTGTTCGTCGGTATACTCGGTTCCCGCCATTTGGGCTCTGTTCGTATTGTCTTTGTTGCTGTTTTCTTTCTCGTTCTTTGCATCTCTAGACAAGACAATCGCTCCTTTTAAGGTAGTCTTTATAGGAATACCCGAAAGGAGAATTGTTAATCATGCAGTTTATTTAGGGATTCCAATTGAATTGAATGGATAAAACCTGAAACCGACCTTTCCTACGACAGATTCCTGATCGATACAGCCGATTGCACGGCTATCTGTGCTGTTCCTTCGATTGTCACCTAAAACGAAAAGTTGTCCTTCCGGCACAGTGACTTCAAAGTCCTCCGTCAATTTTTGATCATTGAAAAGCCGTTCCTTATTTGCTTGGATATATTCCTCTTCATACTCTTTCCCGTTAATGAAGAGCTTGTCGTCTTTCATGACAACCGTATCCCCCGGAAGGCCGATCACTCGTTTAATGTAATCTTCTGTTGATCCCGGCGCATGGAAGACTACAAGATCGAAATGATCAAGCTTATGGATTTTTGAAATGATGACACGATTCTCTGATTCAAATGTCGGCTCCATCGATTGGCCGGATACGATGACCGGTGAAAATAGGAAGTGACGAATGGCGAATACGAGTACGCAAGCGACTACAATGGCTTTTATCCATGACATAATTTCAGAAGTTGTTTCTTTCTTCATTTGAAAGCCCCCGATCTTACAATTTATAGTATATTTATTTCCGCTCCGGGCGGACGCTTTCCGCGGGCGAGCGGCAAGCCTCCGGGGTCTCACCTGTCTCGCTTTCCCGCAGGAGTCGCCGCCCTCCGCTCCAATATTAGAATAAAAATCAATCACAAAATATTCTTCATATGCATAAATTTAATTCAACTTAGATAATACAATCTATTAAATTATGATTAGATTTAAAACCAACACTTAATAACATAACTTCAATACTGCTTCAAGCTCCGCCTATTTTTGCAGATGGGCGGTGCAGTTGAATAGCTGGCAAAGATTTTTGTCGTCATTGAGCTCGACGATTGTTAATGATGTGTTATCTAAACCTTCCTCATAAACGGTATCTGTTACAAGTTCGTTCAGCATCCGCTTAATGAAGCTGCCATGGCTGACGACCAACACCCTTTTGCCGGCATGCTTGTTTCTGATTTCGGCTAGAGATGCCATTCCGCGGGAGACGATGGACTCATGCGGTTCAAACCCCATGTCTAGCTGTCTCCAATCTTTCCCCCACTTCTCGATGCGCTCCGCCTCAGTAGTACCTTCAACCATCCCGCCGCCAACCTCGCGCAATCGCGCATCCTCCACAAGTTCAACACCCGGCAACTTTTCAGCTATGAATTCCGCAGTGTTCTTTGCTCTTTTTAAATCGCTCGTATAAATGACATCCCACTGCTCCGTGGACAATCTGTCAGCTATGCGCTTCGCCATCTCAATTCCCTCATCATCCAAAGGAATATCGGAACTGCCTTGAGCTCTCCCTTCCTTGTTCCACGCAGTAACACCGTGCCTGACAAACCCGATCACCGTCATACTAACCACTCCCCCTTTTGGTCTTTGAATCAAACAATATAGCCGAGCGAGCGAAGCACATTGTTCATGAATGATTCAATGTACAAATAGACTTCCTCTCTCTCAGGCTCTTGATAAAGATCGTGGTACAGCCTTTTCCATTCCTTATAATGAAATTCGGAAAGTTGTTGTTTCAACAACCATCTTTTCGCATAGGAAATATCCGTAATTTTATCTTCTCCACCTGTATGGAGCAGGATAGGTGTATCGAAAACACTTTCTTCATGGTACATGATCGCTTTCATCATTGAATGCATTTCACGATACCAAGATGTGACGACTACGGAGCTATAGTCCCGATCGTTCTGAAATTCTATATACATATCGGTGTTCCGCGTCAGTAATTCAATTGTAATGTCATGGTTCAATTTCATGGAACTCGACAGCTTTGTCAGCACTCCTGAAAACTTGGATGGCTGGTGTTTCATGGAGAGCCAAGGGGAGCTGAAAATGAAGCCTGCACATTCCAGTTTCTCACGTTGCAATATATGCATGACAATCGTCGCGCCAAGCCCGTGTCCTAGTACGAATAACGGCAAATTATCATGCAACGCAATATCAATCATTTTTTTCACATGGTCTACATACGACTCGAACGGTTCATCATGGATCTTTCTCCCGCTTTCAGAACCATGCCCTGGCAAATCGGTCGTGACGACATGGAAACCTCCGTTTCGAAGCTTTTGGATGAGCCACGCATACCTCCTGTGATGTTCGTATGCATTATGGACAATCGCTATTACCGCTTTCGGCTGTCCTTCCGCTTCCCATTTCCACATGGCACTCACCCCCCTTTATGTAAATGAAAGTTTTATGTTACGATAAATTATACATGATTTTTAGAAAAGAGGAGACGTTCATGATTTATTCATACAACGGAAAAACGCCAAAAATTCACCCATCCGTCTATGTCGCGGATTATGCGACGATTACAGGTGATGTAACGATTGGGGCAGACAGTTCGATTTGGTTCAGTTCGGTCATCAGGGGCGATGTAGCACCGACAATTATCGGTGAACGTGTCAGCATCCAAGACTTGAGCTGTCTTCACCAAAGTCCAGGCAAGACGTTATTGATTGAGGACGATGTGACAGTCGGCCACAAAGCTCTTCTACATAGTTGTGTTATCCGAAAAGGCGCACTCATCGGAATGGGGGCTATCATTTTAGATGGCGCGGAAATCGGCGAGGGTGCATTCATCGGGGCCGGAAGCCTCGTTCCTCCCGGTAAGAAAATACCGCCTGGCTGCCTTGCTCTCGGCTCGCCTGCAAAAGTCGTCCGTGAATTGAATGACGATGACCGAGCGGATATGGAACGAGTTTTGAACAGCTATGTTGAAAAAGGCCGGATTTATAAGGATTTGCAGAAGTAAAAATCTGTTCGGCGCGGGTGCTGTCCAAATGGGCAGCACCGATGATCCCGAGTATCACTAAACCTCTAATAGCGATACAAGAACGCTATCCCCTCTTTTTGTATAATTAGTATAAACGCTTTAAAGCCCATAAAGTTCTCGTTCCACTCAAAAAAGTAAAAAAGGAAGCATGGATTTCTCCACTGCTTCCTCGATTTTACATTATTAAACAGTCAGTCCTGCTTTGGCGATCAATTCTTCCGCTTTGTCCGTCTGCTCCCAAGGGAGTTCCACGTCAGTGCGTCCGAAATGGCCATATGCCGCAGTCTGCTTATAGATTGGACGGCGCAGGTCAAGCATTTTAATGATGCCTGCTGGGCGTAGATCGAACAGCTCACGTACAATTTCAACAAGCTTCTCTTCTTCGACTTTGCCTGTACCGAATGTATCGATGGAAATCGAAACCGGCTTCGCAACACCAATCGCATATGCGAGTTGAACTTCACAGCGATCCGCTAGGCCTGCAGCTACGATGTTCTTCGCAACATAGCGCGCCGCGTATGAAGCCGAACGGTCCACTTTCGTTGCATCTTTTCCGGAAAATGCGCCGCCGCCATGACGCGCATAGCCGCCATAAGTATCAACGATGATTTTCCTTCCTGTCAAACCGGCATCCCCTTGTGGTCCGCCGATGACAAAACGGCCTGATGGGTTGATGAAGTATTTTGTTTCTTCATCTAATAATTCCGCTGGGACAACTGGGTTGATTACATGATCTTTAATGTCTTGTTGAATCTGTTCGAGCGTAATGTCAGGATGATGCTGTGTTGAAATGACAATCGTATCAATCCGTACAGGACGGTTGTCTTCATCATATTCCACAGTCACTTGCGTTTTTCCATCCGGACGCAAGTAATCGAGAGTATCTTCTTTCCTCACTTGCGCAAGTCTGCGTGACAGCTTATGGGATAAACTGATCGGCATCGGCATAAGCTCCGGTGTTTCATTGCAAGCATAACCGAACATCAGTCCTTGGTCTCCCGCCCCGATCGCTTCAAGCTCCTCATCCGTCATTGTCCCTTCACGTGCTTCCAGTGCCTGATCGACACTCGCCGCGATATCAGCCGATTGTTCGTCGATTGACGTCAACACAGATGACGTCTCCCAGTCGAAACCGAACTTCGCGCGCGTATAGCCAATTTCCTTCACTGTGTCCCGTACCACTTTCGGGATATCAACATACGTAGTCGTTGTAATTTCCCCGATAACTAAAACGAGTCCTGTCGTAATTGTCGTTTCACAGGCTACGCGTGCATTCGGGTCTTCCTCTAGAATAGCGTCTAAAATGGCGTCTGAAATCTGATCGCACATTTTGTCCGGATGTCCTTCAGTTACCGATTCCGAAGTGAATAATCGGCGATTTGTCATTGTAGTTTCCTCCTTAACGGCTTGCAAATATTGATACGGTACTCTGTTTGTCCCAGTAAGTTCAGCGCCTAGAGAGTCGACGTCAACATACACAAGGATTAAGGGCCTCATAGAATCAATAAAAAAGCCCTTCGCTCACGTAAATATACATGAGGAAAGGCATAATTTCAAAAGCAGCACCTTTCACTCTTATCGTCCAAGGCATTCCACCTTGCTCCAGGTTTGGCACCTTCTCGCGGCCAAAATGGTCCACGCAGGTTGCCGGGCTTCATAGGGCCTGTCCCTCCGCCAGCTCGGGATAAGAGTATCCGTTCAATTAACAATCCTACGAAAAAGTTTGCACTTTGTCAAACCTTTTTAAACATATATACTTGAGTTTTTAATTAGTATAGATTATTATTCTAAATGTGTTATACTATTTAGGAAATGTGATGATACCCACCAATGTGGGATTATATGCAAAGGACGGTACGAATAAAATGATTTCAGCTAAAATTGAAAACGGATTACACGAGTTACTTTCAGGCAACAACGTAAACATACAGCCTTCAGTGGCGGAATTGGTTGAAAAAGCGACTTCCCGTGGAGAAGCGAAACTTTCCGCAGACGGCGCACTTACTGCCGAGACAGGAAAGTATACTGGCCGTTCGCCTGAAGATAAGTATATTGTCGAAGAAGATTCTTCTAAAGACAAAATCGACTGGGGCAAAGTGAACCGCCCGATTTCACCTGAAATCTTTGACTCATTATATAATAAAGTTCTTAACCATTTAAAAGCAAAGGAAGAGCTATTCGTATTCAAAGGCTTCGCAGGAGCTGACAAGAACTCTCAGCTTTCAATCCAAGTCATCAATGAATTCGCATGGCAAAACCTATTCGTTCATAACTTGTTCATCCGCCCTACCGCAGAAGAGTTGAAGACGCATGAAGCGCAATTCACAGTTATTGCAGCTCCGACGTTCAAAGCGGATCCTGCTGTGGATGGAACAAAATCCGAAACCTTCATCATTGTATCACTTGAGAAGCGCATTGTGTTGATTGGCGGTACAGAATATGCTGGAGAAATGAAAAAATCGATCTTCTCCGTCATGAACTACTTGCTGCCTGAACGTGGAATCCTTTCCATGCACTGCTCGGCAAACGTCGGTGAAGATGGGGACGTAGCTCTATTCTTCGGCCTTTCCGGCACAGGTAAAACGACGCTTTCAGCAGATGCTGACCGTAAGTTGATCGGTGATGATGAGCACGGCTGGTCCGATCATGGCGTATTCAATATCGAAGGTGGCTGCTACGCGAAAACGATCAATCTCTCACAAGAGAAAGAGCCTGAAATTTACGGAGCAATCCGTTTCGGTTCGGTCTTGGAAAACGTTGTTTTAGATGAGAAGACGCGCAAGCCAGATTACGACGATAATTCATTGACTGAAAATACGCGTGCGGCATATCCAATCCATTATATCGACAATATTGCAGTGCCTTCAGCTGCCGGACATCCAAAGACAATCGTCTTCTTGACTGCAGATGCATTCGGCGTATTGCCTCCGATTTCAAAATTGACGAAGGAACAAGCGATGTATCACTTCCTGAGCGGTTTCACTTCGAAGCTTGCAGGAACTGAGCGTGGCGTCACTTCACCTGAAGCTACTTTTTCAACTTGCTTCGGTGCCCCTTTCCTACCATTACCTGCAACGGTTTACGCGGAAATGCTCGGGAAGAAAATCGATGAGCATGATGCACAGGTCTTCCTTGTCAACACAGGATGGACTGGTGGAGTTTACGGCGTAGGTCAGCGTATGGCACTGAAACATACACGCACAATGGTCCGCGCAGCACTTGCCGGCAAATTGAACGATGTTGAGTTTGAACAGAATGCTATTTTCGGTCTGGCTATGCCAAGAGCGATTGACGGTGTTCCGACTGAAGTGTTGAACCCTCGCAATGCTTGGAGCGATCCAGCAGCTTATGATACAAAAGCGAAAGAATTGGCAGATCTATTCCGTGAGAACTTCAAAAAGTTCGGTCACGTTTCGGAAGAAATCACTAAAAAAGGCGGACCAATCGCCTAATAAATTAGAATTTAAGATCCAGGTGCGATTATGCACTTGGATCTTTTTATTGTTGTTATCCTGCAATGTTTTCTCTCTCCCGCAAAAGTCGCCCCAATATTGGCATGCATAGAACGAGTGGTTCTGCAAACAATGAAATGAGGAAATACAATAAGGGAGAGTAGATTATGACAACTGCCTATAAAGGTACGAATAAATTGATCACAGGTATTGTGTTTGGGGTATTAACGTTTTGGTTATTTGCTCAGGCAATGGTAAACGTTATTCCTGCAGTTCAATCTGACCTAGGAGTTTCTTCAAGTACATTGAATATCGCAATTAGTTTAACTGCGTTATTCTCTGGTATCTTTATCGTAGCAGCTGGTGGTCTTGCCGATAAACTGGGGCGGAAGAAACTGACAAACATTGGGCTTATATTAAGTATCATCGGCTCCCTTTGTTTAGTGTTTGCAACCGGATCATTCTTACTCATTGTCGGCCGGATTATTCAAGGTATATCAGCCGCCTGTATTATGCCAGCAACGATCGCCTTGATGAAAGCATATTTCGAAGGGGCTGAACGCCAACGAGCACTTAGTTACTGGTCAATCGGTTCTTGGGGTGGTTCTGGTGTTTGTTCCTTATTTGGTGGAGCAGTTGCAACATATTTGGGATGGAAATGGATTTTCATTTTCTCCATTATCTTTGCAGTTCTTGCCTTGTGGTTAATTAAAGACACACCTGAAAGTAAAGCAAAACAAACAGGAAGTTCCAAGTTTGATGTTAGCGGTCTAATTGTATTCATCATCACAATGTTGGCGTTGAATATTTTCATCACACAAGGTGATAAACTTGGTTGGACCAACTGGGTTACAATCGTATTGATAGCCGTTGCAGTTGTTGGCGCTTTTGCCTTTATTAAAGTTGAGAACGGCAAAGAGAACGCATTAATTGATTTTAAATTATTTAAAAACATGCCGTATACAGGGGCAACTATTTCAAACTTCTTGCTAAATGCTGTTGCTGGAACGCTTGTCGTTGCAAATACGTACGTACAAGAAGGTCGAGGATTTACATCTTTTCAATCAGGTATGCTTTCCATCGGATACTTAATTGTCGTACTATCCATGATTCGCGTCGGAGAGAAGATTCTTCAAAAAGTCGGCGCAAAAAAACCAATGGTTTGGGGTACTATATTTACACTCGTCGGGGTTGGTGTGATGGGTCTAACGTTTTTACCGGATCTCGCCTATACTGTCGTCGTATTTATAGGTTTTGCTGTATTCGGATTTGGGTTAGGAATTTATGCGACCCCTTCCACCGATACTGCCGTCTCAAATGCACCGGATGAAAAAATTGGTGCCGCTTCAGGAATTTATAAAATGGCAAGTTCCCTCGGTGGAGCTTTTGGAGTCGCGATTTCAGCTACTGTATATGCGGTGATTTCAGAAAATAGCGGGGTGCATGCCGCAGCAAGTGGAGGTATTATCGCCAACGTCATTTTTGCCGCAATCGCATTGATCTCAATCATCTTCCTTGTTCCAAATAATGCAGGGAAAAGCGTAGCGAAATAAGGGTGTGTATCGGGGTTGTCGGGAGCTATATTTTCTAGACAACCCCTTCACATGAAAAAAACAACCAAGACGGTTGTTTTTTTGTTAGGCTCTATTCATTCCCCTGCCTTCTCATCCAATTACACAAATCCCGGACGATTTGTGCATTATGTGCAGGAGGGAAATAATGATTATAGTCGGGGAAATACCAAGTCTCGTACTTTTTTTCCTTCTCACGTAAAGCGTCCTCAAGCAAAATCGCCTGCTCGAAAGAAACATTATCATCCTTCATGCCATGGATAATCAAAACTGGAGCTGTAATTTCATCCACTCGGAATAAAGCTGTCCGCTCACGATACGCATCCGGCATACTATTCGGAGTGCCGCCAATTACCCGCTTCATCATCCTGCGCATATCTTTTCGTTCATTATATGTAAAGATGACATCCGAGACGCCGGCCCATGTTACAACTGACGAAATATCCTCACGCAAAATCGCTGTCCAAAGCGCCATGATGCCTCCACGGGAGAAAGCATACAAATGGATGCGGTCCTTGTTCACCCTCGGGCTCTGCTTCAGAACTTCAACGGCATTGACCGCATCTTGCCGATCAGCTCCGGCAAATTCATCACGGCCTTCCCCACCTCTGTTGCCGCGATAATAAGGAGCAAATACGACAAAGCCTTGTGAAGCGAATTGGGCAATCCTTGCAGGACGGACCATGCCGACATGCTGCATGCCCCCGCGCAAGTAGATGATCCCTTCATAGTTCCCTCCACTTGCCGGTTCAGCTAGCAATCCCTTCACTTTAAACCCATCCGACCAATACGTTAATTCTTCTAGACGGATATTTGGGTTCGGTGATGGATAATCCCTTCTGTACAAAATAGCTCCATTAGGAAACATTTGCATCCACCCACTTCCGTATTTCCGCCATCCCGGCATCTTTCATATGAAAACTCAACTCTTTGCAGCTAGCCAATTCTTGATCGGTCAACCACAAAGCGCCTTCCGTTTCGAATAACTGGGGATTTTCATCGATGTTGGACACTTTCCCTGTAAAAACAGCCTTGCAAAATGTCACATTGCTCATGACGACGTATTCAGCAAATTTAACAAGATCAGTAATTGTCACACCTGTTTCCTCTATCGTTTCACGTATCGCGGCTTCTACAATCGTTTCACCGTCTTCCGCCTTGCCTCCGGGAAATTCAATGCCTCGAACGGAATGGCGAGTAACGAGCCATCTCTCCTCGTGCTTCAATACAACAAGCACATGTCTCGCTTCCATGCCGAATCGATTCTTACCGAAAGTCAGCTCGACATGCGCTCCTTGTAAATCTTTAAATGTCGTTGCTATTTGACTTCACGTCCTTTCAAAGTCAATTGGATGGTTGAATGGGAGCTGATGTGATCATTGGTCTGCCCTTCGCAAAATACGGCAGCTGTTCAATGAACCTCTTCGTTTCATCATCCGTGAATTCATGGATCAAAGCATAAAGCATCATCGTCCTGCGATCGACATCATGATTGTCCCGATCATAATGATACGGGACATATGGCAAATGAGATCGCAGGAAGTTCCGGAATTCCAGCCGATCCATTTGTCTGAACAATTGTTGGAAGACCGGAAGAAACTCCCTGCTCATCTCCACCTCATATTCCCATGGTGATGCATGCTTATGTGGATATACTTGCTGATTGGCAATCGATACGTACATTCTAACTTTATCGTTTTCCATATGACCCATCCTTTTTTTGTCGTAGTATGGCTCACTTTGGATAAACGATTCAATGCATGTTATATGGAATTTGCTTCTTCATTCGCGACGCGTTCAACCGCATTCGCCACATTTTCGTGTACTGCCGGATCTAATGGATGCGGGACAAGATCACCCGGTTTCGTACTATCCAAAATTGCGAGTGCAGCGGCAATCAGCATCGGATATGAGATGTTTTTCGCGTGTGCATTCAATGCTCCTCGGAAAATCCCAGGGAAACCAAGTATATTGTTCACTTGTCTGCCATCTGCGGCAAATGCGGCACCTGCTTCTAATGCATCTTCAGGCTCAATTTCCGCATTCGGATTGGACAGCGCCAAAATGATCTGGCCTTTACGGACCATCTCCGGTTTGATCAACCCTTGCACTCCGGTCGTCGCAATGACGATATCACAAGACTGCATGATCTCTTCGACGGAGTCCAAAGCGATGCCTCCATGTTGTCTCAGTCGATCGATCGCTTCCGGATTCGGGTCGACCCCGCGCATTTCCTTTACGCCATATGCCATGAACATTCGACTGATGGCAAGACCTGCAGCACCCAATCCAATTTGTCCGACAACTGATTGTGCCAATTCCACACCTGTTTGACGGCATGCTGAAAGAGCCGAAGCGAGTGTGACGACTGCTGTTCCGTGTTGGTCATCATGCATGACCGGAATCTGCAGTTCCGCTTTCAGCCGTTCTTCGATTTCGAAACAATGTGGTGACCCAATATCCTCCAAAAGAATCCCGCCGAAGCTTTGATGGATATGCTTGACGGTTTCCACAACTTCATCAGGATCGCTCGTATCGAGCAATATCGGAATTCCGCTAATGCCTGCGAATTGATCGAACAATACCGCCTTCCCTTCCATCACTGGCATCCCTGCAACTGGACCGATATTCCCCAGTCCTAATATCGCCGTTCCGTCTGTCACGATGGCGACCGTATTTGAGATTCCTGTAAAATAATCGGCTTGCGCCGGATCATTTTGAATCACTTTACAAACATTGGCGACTCCCGGTGTGTAAATTCTCCGAAGGTCTCCTAATGAGCGGACTTCCACACGGCTCTTCATCGCAATTTTGCCGCCTTCATGCGCGTGCAATACATCATCCGTAACAGCATGAACTTGAATGCCTTCCCCGATCGCATTAATCGCCGATACGATTTCCTCCAACTGCTCCTCGCTCGTACACTGTACGGAAACATCCCTAATTGTCGATAAAGTGCCAACCTTTATCGTTTGGATATCTCCAATATCACCTTTCAATTCGCCGATGGCTGTTGCCACTTTTGCAAAGTTTCCTGGCTTTGATGGCGTTTCAATAATTAGATTCCTTATGAATTGGATATGTGACATGATGTCGCCTCCTATGTAATCCTCTTACCTTCCCGTAATCCATTTTACACATATTAAATGGCGTCAACAAAAATAAAGCACGAATTCCCTAGATTGCAAGGAAATTCGCGCCTGTTATCATGCCTTTATGTCGACAGCCGAACCTTTATAAGGATGTGCCGCCGGTTGGTCCTGCATACTTTGCAGCATATCTGTCACTGCAGTCGCATTCACCGATAAAGCCTTGTTCATGACACTCAATTGGACGGTTGATTGTAAACTTCTCAATTGGCTTGCCATGATGGAGTTCATGTTCATAAACGATTCCTCCTCTACAATGCTATTATCGGAGAACAAATAAATAATTTAAGTACAATTGCTTTTATTTATTATCTTCACCCAGAAATGCATGTAACATCCATTGATGCTTCTCAATGCTTTGATACGTCGCATTCAATATATCTTCAGTCATATCATCGCCAGCCTCTGCCGCAAGCTCCATCCCTTTTTTCAAGGATTTCATAATTTTATCGAAGTCATCGGCGATTGTTTTCACCATGCCCTCGGCATTCTCATCACCTTTTGCCTCTTTTACGACCGACTGCTCCAAATGTTCTTGTAATGTCGCTGTCGGATTTCCTCCAAGCGTCAAAATTCTTTCAGCGATTTCATCCATATGAGCCGTCGCCTCGTTGTAAAGCTCCTCAAACTTAGCATGTAGGGTGAAAAATTGGTTGCCCTTCACATACCAATGATAATTATGCAACTTGGCATACATGACCGACCATGTGGATACTTGTACATTCAGTTCTTCTATTAATTCCTTGGACATAAAAAAACCCCTCTTCAAATTCTTATTTATAATGCTTTCCTCTGTTAATTTACCACTGAAAGAAATAAACTAAACATAGAAGAGAAAGCAAGGGGCCATACAATGAAGACAATTCTAATCGGTATCATTACAATATATCAAAAAATCATTTCTCCGCTCACTCCGCCATCATGCCGTTTTTATCCTACTTGTTCACATTACGGTGTGGAGGCAATCCAGAAGCACGGCGCGTTAAAAGGGGCATGGCTGACGATTCGAAGGATATTGAAATGCCATCCTTTCCATGAAGGCGGCTTCGATCCGGTTCCGGACAAGACTGATAAAAAAAATTAAGATTTACCGGCTTTGGCCGGTTTTTTTCTTTTCTATTGCGAAAACTGTACATATCTTGTATTATAAGAAAGCAATTAAATCGTAATGATTACTATTAAGTTAGCGGAGGATTTACTTATGAAGAAGAAATCACTCGTTCTCCTTGGACTCGTCATGATATTACTCATTGGCGCTTGTGGGAACAAAAATGATAAAAGCAAGACAGGAACGAGCAACGAAGGAAAATTGACAGTATATACGACTGTCTATCCCCTTCAATATTTCACCGAGCGGATTGGCGGGGATTTTGTCGATGTCAAGTCGATATATCCGGCTGGAGCGGATGAGCATTCATTCGATCCTACACAGAAAGACATGATTGCGCTTTCCGATGCCGATCTGTTCTTTTATATCGGTCTCGGTCTTGAAGGATTTGTCGAAAGTGCCCAAAAGACGTTAAAGAATGAACATGTCGAGTTGGTGGCAACAGCGGAGTCCCTATCGAAAGAACAATTGAAAGAAGAACATCATGAGGACGAGGGACATGATGAACATGGTCATGAGCACGGTCAATTCGATCCTCATGTTTGGATTTCGCCTGTCCTTAGTATTGAACTCGCCTCCTCCATCAAAGAAGCGCTCATTTCAAAAATGCCCGACCAGCAAGAAACTTTTGAAAGGAACTTTGACCTTTTGGAAGATGACTTAATGGAATTGGATGAACGGTTCAAGGAAATGGCCCGCAAAGCCAAGACGAAGACATATTTCGTCTCACATGCCGCATTCGGCTATATTGCCAATGAATATGGATTACAACAAGTGGCGATTGCAGGATTGAATTCGCAGAGCGAGCCTTCCCAGAAACAACTCGCAAAAATTGTTCAGCAAGCCAAGGATGAAAATGTTCAATATATTTTATTCGAACAAAATGTTTCATCAAAGCTGACAGAAGTCGTTAGAAAGGAAGTCGGCGCCGAATCTTTGATGCTTCACAATCTAGGGGTCCTCACTCAAGTGGATATAAAGAACGAGGAAACATATTTCACGTTAATGGAACATAACTTGCGTGTATTCGAAAAGGCACTAAGCGTCAATAAATGAAAAAGTAGAGAGGGATACCACTGATGAGGTCCCTCTCTACTTTTTATTTTTCTCCGCCCATTCTTTCAGTTCGCGGCGGAGCAGTTTGTTTGATGCGTTTCGCGGCAGGTGATCGACAAAATGGAATGCTTTTGGAGTCTTATAACCGGCGAGCTGTCCTTTACAATACTGTTCCAAATCTGACTCGGTCAGCTGTTTGTCGCCTACGATGAACGCGATTGGTACACTACCCCATTCGGGATCGCTTTGTCCGCACACGCCTGCCTCTATTACTTGAGAATGTGAAATAAGCACATTTTCAATCTCCGCAGGGTAAATATTTTCCCCACCAGAGATGATCAAGTCCGAGCGTCGATCGACAATGAATAAATAGCCTTCCTCATCGATATAACCGATATCTCCTGTCGGCAGCCATCCGTCCTCTAAGGGATTCTTGTCCGCTGCATGGCCAATATAACCCGGCGTCACGTGGGGCCCCATAACGAGCACTTCCCCAAAATCTCCCGGCTGTTCCGCATCTCTTATCTTGATCCGATTAAAGAATAGAGGTTTGCCTGCGGAGCCGGACTTCCGTAAGGCGTCTTCAGATGAAAGGGTTGCGGTCTGTGAACTCGTTTCCGTCATTCCATACGTCTGTAAGACAGGCAGCTGGTGCGTCCGAGCTCTACGCAAGTAATCATCCGGCACTGGGCCGCCACCAGCTAACATCGTCCGAAATGAAGGATGTGCAACCATACCGCTTTTCTCAAATTCCTCGAGAATCCGGTGCAATCCTGTCGCAACAACGGATATTCTCGTCACAGTACCTCTTTGAATTTCCTCCACAATCGCTTCGGCATCAAATTTTTCATACAGCCTTACACCCATTCCATATATGACTGACCTTGCAAGTATTGAAAATCCGCTAATATGGAATAATGGCATCGTACAAAGCCACATGTCATCTTCCGTTAATCCTAAATTCAATACGGAGGATAAAGCACTCGATGTATGATTGCCAGCCGTCTGCCTGACACCTTTCGGAAAGCCTGTAGTCCCTGACGTATACATGACTGTAATCGTCCTTGACGGTTCCCACATTTTCATAAACGAAAAATCTTTCGTCCCGCTCGATTCAATGTCGGAAAATGTAAGTTTTGGAGTGTTAATCCCTTCAATACGATCAATCAATTCATCATCAACAATTAAAGTAGATGCGTCGCAATCATTCAACTGCCAAGAAATCTCTTTGGATGAAAGCCTGCTGTTCAACATGACTATTTCAAGCCCCGCCAATAGACAACCATGGATGACAAATACCATCTCTGGTGTCGACCGGCCCAATAAGGCAATCCTGTCCCCTTCATTCAAATCATTCCATTTTAATTTCCGGGCAATGGTAGACGCTTGATCCGCTAGCTGCTGGAATGTCCATTGCTCGTCTCCAAACGAGAGAGCCAGCCGATTTGGCGTCAAATATGCTCTTTGCACTAACCAATTAGGAATCATACGCTCACCTCCTTCGAATAGAAAAGCTGCCTAGTTATACAGGCAGCTTGAAAAATTGAGTATACTTAACAATATTAAGGGAAACGTGGGAATTGTCCGAAGTCCGGCTTGCGCTTCTCTTTGAAAGCGTCGCGTCCCTCTTTCGCTTCCTCCGTTGTGTAATAAAGCAAAGTAGCGTCCCCAGCCATTTGTTGAAGACCTGCAAGTCCGTCTGTATCAGCATTCATTGCCGCTTTAAGGAAACGGAGTGCAGTTGGGCTCATGGAGAGCATCTCTTCACACCATTGGACTGTTTCGTCTTCCAATTGCTCATAAGGGACAACTGTATTGACGAGGCCCATATCCAATGCTTGCTGTGCATCATATTGGCGGCATAGGAACCAAATTTCTCTAGCTTTTTTATGACCGACGATGCGAGCCAAGTAACCCGAGCCATATCCAGCGTCAAATGAACCGACTTTCGGTCCTGTTTGTCCAAAACGTGCATTGTCTGCCGCAATCGTTAAATCACATACGACATGCAGTACATGCCCACCACCGATTGCGTAGCCCGCAACCATTGCAACGACTGGCTTCGGAATGACACGGATCAATCTTTGCAGATCCAGGACGTTCAGACGTGGAATTTCATCATCTCCGACATAACCTCCATGTCCACGGACAGATTGGTCGCCTCCGGAGCAAAATGCCTTTTCACCTTCACCTGTCAGTATGATGACTCCGATGCTGCTATCATCTCGTGCTCGAGAGAACGCATCGATCAGCTCCATTACTGTTTTAGGGCGGAATGCATTGCGTACTTCTGGACGGTTGATGGTCACTTTTGCAATGCCGTTGTACTTCTCATATTTAATATCTTCATATGTACGGATTGTTTCCCATTGACGAGTCATTTTCTTCCTCCTCCAATTTGTATGTCTAGCAAATACTCCTTAATCATTGTAGCAAACAATCGCGGTTTTTCCACGTGAATTGCATGTCCCGCCATTGGAACGACAGTATGTCGCCATGTAGGGGCCAAAGCATTCATTTCCCGGGCAATTGTTACAAATTTCGCATCAAGCTCCCCAGTGATGAGAAAAACAGGATTTGGCATCGAACTAAGAGCATTCCAATAGGATTCTTGGCTGCCTGTTCCGATTCCTAACAGACTGTTCGCGAGCCCTATTTCACTTTGCTGCAATCGTTCTTCCCTTATGGCCTCCCTTTTTTTATAGGGGAGGCTTTTTTGAGATTCAAACAGCGGGATACTCTCCCATTTATCGACAAAAGACGTGATGCCTTCTTCAGTTATCTTTCTAGCGAGCAGCTTATCCGCTGCTTTCCGTGCGGTTCTGTCCTGTTCGTCCAACAGCCCTGGAGATGAGCTCTCAAGAATTAAAGCTTTTACCCGCTTCGGATACTGGATTGTAAACGCGAGAGAGATACGTCCACCCATTGAGTAGCCTACCAAATAAAAAGAATCCAATGCGAGCTGCTCAAAAAGGGCTTCCAAGTCTTCAATCTGTTCCTCCATGGAATAACGTTCCGGCTTGTCGGGAACAGTTGTTTTTCCATGCCCTGTCAAGTCGATGGCAATTGTCCGATATTTTCCTTTGAATTCGTTCCGAACTTCATTCCAAGTGGTGGAAGTTCCTGTAAACCCATGCAAAAAAACAACTGTGGGTAAATGAGGCTCTCCCTCCATCTCGATATGGACCGAAAGCCCGCGCACTGGAAGCTGGAGATCATTCATTTTCATCCAGCTCCTCTATGATCTCGGCCCAATAAGCGCGATGTGCTTTTACATTCACAGGTCTGCTCGTGAACACTTCAATAATCCGGACGTCCTTCGTCTTTTCTTTTTGAAGTTCAGCCTGGAACTCATCAACTGTGTGAACGGCCGCGTATTGAGTGTCATACATGGCGCCGATGTGCTCGAACGTCAATCCTGTCGGTGTTCCAAATAGCTCTTCAAAATGGTTTTCAACTGTAGATTGTGGAAGATATGAAAAAATCCCACCGCCGTCGTTATTCAAAATAATGATTGTCAAATTCGTCTTATGGAACCGAGAGACGATCAATCCATTGACATCGTGCAAAAACGACAAATCGCCGATGAGCAAATACGTAGGTCTTTTGCGTGCCGCCTCGATACCGAATGCCGTGGAGACAACCCCATCTATCCCATTTGTACCCCTATTGGAAAATATGGTGACTTCCTTCTCCGTTTTGCAGAAAAACGTGTCGACGTCACGGATTGGCATGCTGCTGCCGCTTATTAAGTCACTGCCGTCAGGAAGCATGTCGAATAATGTTTTCACAATGACTCCTTCGTCCCCTGCCATCCCTTTATACCGACTTGTTTCCGATTCAGCGAATTCCTCTGCGGAAGACCAGATCTCACGATAGGAGGCGCTTTCCTGCTGTTCTGGAACGTCATAAACGGATTCATGTGAAGTTTGTAAGTGATGAGTGACGACGCCTAGCGAATCCCTGAATTCAGGTGATTCATCGATAGCCATAAATACATCCGGCCGGTGCTTCTTCAAAAATAACGATAATGGTTTTGAAACCGGCTGCGTGCCGAAACGGATAACCATATCAGGCACTACTTTCATTTGGAACGTTTCACTTTTCAACAGAGCATCATAATGAGCGATACATAATGTTCGGCAGTCCTTAGGTACTTCCGATCGTAAATTGGATAATGGATCACATAAAACCGGCCATTGCAATCGCTTCGCAAAATTCCAAAATGCATGTTTATCGAACCCGACAGGCAGCTCCCCTGCAATGATCAATCCTCTTTCCGCATTTGCAAAAAGAGTGGCAAGCGATTGTTTTTGACTTGTCGTAAGTTCGATATCCCCATGAACCCTTTCAACGAAAGTCGATGCACGCGGTTTCCTGTCGAAATCGATCAGTAAAGGCTCTCGCAATGGAATGTTCAAATGGATCGGCCCCATCGGTTTTGTCATCGCAACGGAAATGGCACGATTGACATGCCTTTCCAAAAACCAATCCAACTCTTCATTGTCTTCCGCCAATGGAAGATCCACACTGAATTTCACATGCTTACCGTACATATTCAACTGATCGATCGCCTGCGGAGCGCCGACGCCTCTCAATTCATGAGGACGGTCAGCCGTCAGGACAATCAACGGGATACGGGCATAGAACGCCTCGGTAATTGCAGGATGGTAGTTCGACGCTGCCGTTCCCGATGTACATAAAAGAACTACCGGTCTGCCGGATGCCTTTGCTAAGCCTAGAGCGAAATAAGCTGCCGACCTTTCATCCACTTGCATGTATGTCTGCATTTTGTCAGATGACGCGAATGCATAGGCGAGAGGGGTTGAACGGGAGCCAGGGCTAATGACTGCCTCCTTCACCCCCGCCCGAAGCAACGTATCTCTCATTCGCAATACATGGTCGGTCAAAACTCGTCGTTCATCCATTCAACTTTCCTCCAAGCGCCCGCAATACCGGTCTGAATTTCACCCAAGTCTCGTCATACTCGAGTTCAGGAACGGAATCCGCAACGATTCCTCCCCCTGCATACAAATATGCCCTGTCCTCATGTAACAGAGCTGAACGGATGCCCACCGCAAATTCTCCGTTGCCTGCTGCGTCTGTCCAACCGATTGGAGCAGCGTAAAACCCGCGATCCATGTCTTCCTCTTGCCGAATGATTTCCAACGCGACATCTGTTGGAACTCCTCCTAATGCAGGCGTCGGATGCAATGCTTGTACGAATGAGAAGATATCATTTTCCTGTCCGAGCGTCCCCTCAACAGATGTGTATAAATGCTGAATATCCCTGATTTTCATCAGTTTCGGTGTTTTCGGTATGAGGACTTCATTACAATATTTATGAAAGACGTTGGAAATCATACTGACAACATACTGATGCTCTTCCCGGTTCTTCCGATCGCCCAAAAGCTCATCACCGAGCTTCCGATCTTCTTGAGCTGATTTTCCGCGGCGAATCGATCCAGCTACACATGCCGAGTAGGCTTTTCCGTTTTTGATCTCAATTAGACGTTCAGGCGTTGCGCCAAAGAAAAGCGACTTCCCTTTTTGAAGTCCGAAATGATAGCTCTCTTGTTGTTCATTTGTAATCGAATGCAATGCTTTAACGCTATCTATGTCATGCTCAAATTGGAGCTCTAGCGCACGGGCAATGACGACTTTGTCAGCCCTTCCTTTACGTATGGACTCGGTTGCGTTTTCCACGGCACTCAAATATTGTTCTTTATCACGTTCTATCGTTGCTATGACTTTATTATGATTCGTAAAATCAAACTCCTCCACCTGAGCGATATGGATCAGTTTGTCCCTTTCTTCCCGAAGCTTCTCAAAATCCAAGGCAGCTTCTTTGCGATCTGTAATCATATTGATGGAGACCATCGTCTTCCCTTCCTCAATTTTCAATTGGAAAGACGGTACAACGAAATAACCCGATGGGAATTCACCCCATTCCGATTCCTTCCTGTTCTTCTCGTCGAATGAAAATCCTCCGAAAAGGACGGGATCGATATCTTTTTCTTCTTTTATTAATATGGAGCAAAGCTGTTTCCACTTCTCCGATATGTCCTTAAAACGGCTTCCGGCTTTTTCGGACGCCAACGTGTAAGCATGTCCAATCCCGACAAGTGTCAATGTCTTATCGGCATTTTGCCAATAGAACCGTTTGTCTTTGTATAGAGAAGCACCCGCTTCAAAGAAAGACAAGGGCGATATTCTTCCCACTTCGACAGTTTCCGTGAAGAAGCGTGTACTGGGAGATATTATCACTTTTTGCATTTCACGAACATCCGTCATCTTATGACCCATCATTTTCTCTCCTTCATCTTCAATCCATCGTCTTGCAATGAAACACTATTTTTTTGTAGAAGAATGAGTTTCTTAGTTCCATTATACCGGAATATCGACATTCTCGCATAGATAATGCAAACAACGATACCTCTTTCCGTCGATTTGGAGTACAATGGATAACGGAAACAAAAGGATAGGAGAGAATACATTGCAACAGACTATTAAAGCTGATTCCGGATGGCGGATATGGTGGCAACTTACTAGGCCTCATACACTGACTGCGGCTTTCGCTCCAGTTTTCCTAGGGACAATGATTGCTTTAACTCACGGAAAAATACATTTTCCGTTATTTTTCGCCATGTTAATTGCCAGCCTTCTCATTCAGATGGCTACAAATATGTTCAATGAATATTATGATTTCAAGCGCGGGCTGGATAATGAGAATTCAGTTGGAATCGGCGGTACAATCGTCCGGAATGGCGTCAAACCCAAAACCGTATTGAATATAGCGCTCGTATTATATGCAGTGTCCGTGCTGATCGGTATTTATATTTGCATGGAAACTTCATGGATGTTGGCCGTAGTCGGAGCCATCTCGATGCTCATCGGTTACTTGTACACGGGTGGACCGGTTCCGATCGCTTACACACCTTTTGGCGAGGTCGTTTCAGGTGTCGTCATGGGAATGCTGCTCATTCTCATCGCCTTCTATATACAGACGGGAGTAGTGACGACCGACGCAGTTCTCATTTCCATCCCAAGCATGCTTCTCGTCGCTGCCATCATGTTATCAAACAACATCCGTGATTTAGAGGGCGACAAAGAAGGCGGCAGGAAGACGTTGGCCATCCTTGTAGGAAGATCCAATGCGATTACAATCCTCGCTTCATTCTTTATCGTTGCTTATTGTTGGATAATCATACTGATCGTTTTAGGATATCTAACACCTTGGGCACTGCTTGTATTTCTAAGTGTCCGCAAACCGATAAACGCCACTAAAACTTTCCGCACTCACCTGCTTCCATTGCAAGTGATGCCTGCAATGAAGAACACGGCAGTTACAAATACTTTGTTCGGTTTATTATTAGGTATCGGCATCCTGATCGGACATATACAATAATTTCGTTGGACTTGCTTATGTTAGCAAGTCTTTTTTTGTCTGTATTTGAATTCCATGTTTAGTTCATCGATTCAAAAGGAATTGAGAAGATACAATGCTTTCATTATGAAGTCAACGGGCAATGACCATACTAATGCAACTAACATAAAGGATGTGCTTGAATATGTTAACGAATGAACAGAAAACAATGCTCAAGGAAAGTCTATTGGAAATGAAGTCCCAATTCAAGAAAACTGAAAGTGGAACAGATATTAGAGACTCTGCACGCGAAGAAGTAGGAGAATTATCAACTTACGACAATCACCCTGCGGACATGGGCACGGAGCTATTTGAAAGGGAAAAGGATCTCGCCTTAAATGTGCATGCGAGCGATGAATCCGGCAAGGTGGAACGTGCTTTGGAAGCTTTGACAAACGGGACATACGGATATTGTGAAGTATGCCAGACTGAAATTCCATATGAGAGGCTTGAGGCTCTTCCATATACCACATACTGCATCGACCATACTCCGGACCAGTCTGTACCGAATGACCGGCCATCGGAAGAGGATGTTCTAATCATGGCGAATCCAAACACTTTCGCGGATAGAAGGGAAACCACTCATAGAGAACACAATGAAAGAGACAGTGAAGACAGCTTTCAAGAAATAGCTAAATCGGGTACATCAGAAACACCTTCCGATTTTATAGGAGATCATGATGACTATAATACTCTTTATGATGATGAAATATTGGACGGAGCGGTGGAAGAAGTCGAGGAATTCATCAGTACAGACATCACAGGCGAAACGAGAGGATTTGTAAGATCCGAAATTTCGGAGGAGTATGAGGATGAATTAGATGCAGAAGGTTTAGAATCACCTCTTGGTGACATCCCCTATCATCTCAGGGATAGCTATACGGGCGAAAAATAAGAGCAGTAGCGGAAAGTCGGGATATTGACTTTCCGCCACTGTCTTTTTTGATTGTAAATCTATAATCCGCATAAACTTAGGATTTCACGCATAAATCAAATCAAACACGCATAATATCGAGGAATTGCTCATAAATCATATTACATAAGCATAAATCGGAATAAAGCCGCATAAATTGAAATAAACACGCATAACTAATCTTATGTACGCATCTCCGGAGTTATACGTGCGCAACGTCGTTTATGCGTTGCTAAAACGTTTACGCTGCTCTTAAGGAGCTTTTATGCATCTAGCAGGATTAAGCGCTGTATATGCTGTTTATGCCCTTCTAAAAGGAATTATGCGTGCTTTAGAACGAGTATGGGTTCCTAAAAGTGTTTATGAGTCATGAATCAATTAAAGCGCTTTTAGTACAACTATTTTCCCATAACTAAATCAATAAAAAAACAAGTGTAGAAGAATTAACTCTTCTACACTTGCTTTCTTTGTATGACCCCTACGGGATTCGAACCCGTGTTACCGCCGTGAAAGGGCGGTGTCTTAACCGCTTGACCAAGGGGCCAATAAATATGGCGGAGAAGGAGGGATTCGAACCCTCGCACCGCTTTCGCGATCTACGCCCTTAGCAGGGGCGCCTCTTGAGCCACTTGAGTACTTCCCCGTATAAAGTTTGGCTCCGCAGGTAGGATTCGAACCTACGACCGATCGGTTAACAGCCGATTGCTCTACCACTGAGCTACTGCGGAA
>NZ_JBFEGM010000017.1:0-49529 GCF_047228845.1 Sporosarcina pasadenensis | reverse complement strand
TTGTTGTATTAAGGGTCAATACCCGTTTTTCAACGTAAGGTGTTTTTATTTGTCTCAATTTCTTATGTCAGTGCCACTCAAGCGGGCATGGCTTCTATCGTTCATCGTTTCAGTTTGTCCTCTTCAACAATGTGAGGTGGTTCGCTTACCAAATAATACTGGCCTTTCGTTATGATGGCAATGATGACCGTCAAAATAGCGGCGAGCACTGCGGCGAAAAACGCAGCTGTCGATTGGAGGAACAATCCCATATAACCAAGTGCGGCAACTGTGCCGAGTATACTGGAAATAAGAAGGGAAACAACGCCGACAGGATTCCACTTATATAAATATTCTTGTGTCGCAACATAATAGTTCGGTCCAATTTTCAACCATTTTTTTACGACTAGCGCATCCGTCACCAAGATGGACGCCCATGCAAATAGGAAGACGCCTTGGAATGTCATGACCGTAGCGAGGTGGTCTACAATACCGCCGAGCATTAAAGCAATCGCCGTCAATGCGGAGACAACGACCCAAAATCGCCGGCCGGGGGTGAAACGGAAGATATTTTCAAAGAAGTTTGACAAGGAGAGTGAACTACTATAAATATTTGTGACATTAATACGTAATTGCGTCAACATGGTAAATAACGCACCGCCGATTCCTAGCAGCAGTACAATATAAACGCCTGGATCTGACTCTAAATAACGGACGCCGAACCAGATGCCTAATCCTCCCATAACGCCATAACAAAAGATTTGAGGAATGAACCCGATTGCTAAAGATCCGACTTTAATATCTTTAGGGCGTAAAAAGCGGGCATAATCAGAAGCGAGAAGAGCGGTTAAGCCCATAATCCCATTATGCATACCGATACAGAACAGCAGCGCAGTTCCGCCGAGCTGGACTCCTTCTGGCATGTAAGAGAAAACAGGACCTGTGTAAATAGCAGGTTTGATAAAAGAAACGACAATTGCAGTGATCAAAAAGAGGATGAAAATAGGCAATGACCATTTTTGCAGCTTGTCCAGTTGTTGAATTCCAAACCAGTTAAGAGGAATAACAATGAGTCCAAATACGAGGATTAAGATCCATTTCGGAAAGGAAGGTAGGAAATGATGTACAGCCGATATGAGAATCAGACCTTCAAAAGCACAATACATAATAAAATTCGATGCGTAAATGAGTGATGTCAACGATGCTCCAATATAGCCGAAGCCGCCACCCCTAGACAGGAGGTTCACATTCATGCCGGTTTTCGCCGATAAATACACAATGACTGTACCGAGTATTCCTGCCACGATAATCGCGTAGCCAGCGGATAGAAGAGCATTGGGAGCCCCGAATTGCAGAGCCATCACACTTCCCATCTGAAAGTAAAAAATCGCTGTAGCGATACCAAACGTAATGTTCGTAATGCTAAGCCAGCCAGACTTTCGTTCCTCACGAGGGACACGGTCCAAGGAATAATCCCGGACAACCTCTTCCTTCGTTTCATCTTGCAAATTAGTTTGTTCTATTGACAATACATTTCAGCTCCTTAGTTGTAAAGCACCTACTCCTTCTGCCTCAAGGCAAATTATAGTCAAACTTCTTTTATTAATGCGCACCCCTCCATTTTATCAAAAAGTAATAGAAAAACCAAGTGTTTCGATGGGTAAAAGTCTTTGTTAATGTGAAAAAATCAATTGGAAAATGACATGGGCTTTGCTAAAAAACTATAAAAACAAAACAATTATCTAAATGAACGGATGATGAAGAAAGCCATCGACCCAAAAATGAAGACGAGAAAAACAGGCAAGAAGGCGACACTGAGGGAGTCAATTCTTCCTAAAGCCACTTGCTCAGTTTTATACGTGAGAAAAACAAAGAGCAGGACACATTCATTTTTCAGGACATTCATGAGCAACCGCGAATTCTTATATTGGAACTCGATATTGCTGTCATTCAATCTCCTGTAATTATGCAATTCCGGATGCCTCTCCAAAAACGTCATAAAAACAGCTAAAAAGGCGGCGATGACCGGCAATAGGATGAGCTCCCATTTCGATCCCCAACGATTCACTTCACCAAGCGCGTTGTAATGGGCAGGCACTTGGTCGGGAAGTTGGCTCCAAATGACGAATGTGTAGATGATGCCAGCTAAATAAACGATTGCCGTTACGATATCCAGCGATTTTTCAAACAATGTTTTCGGGATGTCCAATATAGGCTTATTGTTCATTTTTCACACTCCTTTATACTTGCATCTACGGTTATTCCGACTAAAAGTTTCAACGATGAAATAGAGCATAAGGATGATTGGTTATTTTTGGAGTCAATTCCCATGTATGAAAAACCTCATTTAGCAAAAGATAATCATAATTGTTTATATGAGGAGGAATATGAAATGGGAGCGCTTCGACGTATTGCATTGGCCTTAGTTATTATTGGAGCATTGAATTGGGGACTAATCGCTTTTTTCCAATTTGACTTGGTCGCATCAATATTTGGTGGGCAGGACGCATTTTTGGCAAGGGTGGTTTATGCACTTGTAGCAATTAGCGGTTTGATTTGCTTAGGACTTTTATTCAAACCGGATGAGGACAGGGAAGTGGTAACAAACCGGCGACGTAATTCCAACCCAGCATTAAATACTGAGTTCGGAGAGGAACCGGATTTCTCGAAGGAACGAAAACTATCTGACAAAGACGAACAATGAAATGAAGTGACAGTCAACCTACGAACGTGGGTGACTGTCACTCTTTTTTTCATCCTCTATAATTTCTTCGATTTTTTCCATTTGCTCCTGAACTTCTTCTTCAACGTCTGTCGTGGCGGGAATGAAAGGTTCATCATTATAATCGGTTCGTTTTCCATAGCGCAACATTTCGTATAAGACCATCCCGTTGTTTGGTTTTCCGTTCACGGTGAACATCGGGACGGAATCCAGAAGTACAAAGTAAAACACATAAAAAATAAAGCGTTCCCAGAAAGTCCTGTAATTTTCCAAAAAACCGTTTGCCAGTAAAACATTTATCGTAAGTGCAAAAACAAGATTTATGAGGATTGGGCCTGCATAAATGCATATATATGCAAACCTGTTTTCTTTTTTTAATGAATCAAAAGAAAACCAACTATACATATGATAATATTTTCGGATGTCAAAAATGCCGATTTTTTTAAATCTCGGACCTGATCCAATCGTCAGCCTTGGATTTTTGACCCCGAACAAGGCACTTATGATGAGGTAGCCGGATTCCCTCAGGAATGAGACAACTGGCAAAATGATAAAGGCGGAGATAATCAGCGAAACTAAATCAGCAAGTCCAAACATAGTAGTCCTTTCTTATAACATTAAATTTGCTCCTCTACTCAACGTACCCGAAGGATGGGGAGTTGAATCTATGAAAAGTAGAAGGAATCTATGTATGTCTTGGCGAAACTTCATAAAGTTGGTAACAGGAGAGAGTGTGAGAGTGATTTTTTTAATAGGATTGAGGAGGAAATGGTTATTGGAAGAGGGCTTTTTGCGCCAAGGTCCATTCTTCATTCAAGCAATGAACAAATGACAGCATGCATCACCTAATGTACGATAGGGAAAAGGGGGAATTTTCATGATACATATCGGAATTATCGGCTTGGGAGCCATTGGTCAACGGTTGATCAAACAGTTCACGGAGCACGAAGGAGCCGCCATCGTTGCTGTTTGTGATCAGCTGGAAACACTTGCAAAGGAAACAGCTGAAAAACTTGGCGGCTTAAAAGCCTACACAGACTATAAGCAGTTGCTAGCTAACGACGAAGTGGATCTCGTTTACGTGGCGGTGCCGCCGAAATTCCATCATTCGATTGTCATGGATGCCATTCGGGCAAATAAGCATGTCTTATGCGAGAAGCCTTTAGCAAATTCATTGGAAGAGGCGAAAGAAATGGCGGACGCCGCGAAGGAAGCAGGAATTGTTCACGCCATGAACTTCCCGCTGAATTATGGCCAGGCAGCAACGAAGTTCGCCAAGTTAATCGACGAAAACTACATAGGAAAATTGAGACGTCTGCAACTGGCGATGCACTTCCCGGAATGGCCGCGTTCTTGGCAGAGAAATGAGTGGGTCAGCGGGCGAGAGCAGGGCGGCTTTGTCCTCGAAGTCGGTGTCCATTTCATCCAACAGACGCTGAAGCTATTTGGCGATATCCATAATATCCAAACCCGGTTGGAATTTCCTGATGATTCGGTGCTATGCGAGACCGGCATTGTCGCCACGGCAGAGCTGGCAGATGGCACGCCTGTATTAATTGAAGGAATAAGCGGGCTTGCTGGCAAAGAGCATATCGGATTTACCGCATACGGATCGGAAGGCGTCCTGACGCTAGAAAACTGGGGCGGTTTAAGAGGAGGGAAAACAGGCGACGATCTGAAACCGATTTCCCTTGAAGAGGTGGCTCCACCGAGGCTTATTGATGAACTGCTAAAAGCAGTAGATGGAGAAGAAGTTGAGCTTTATGATTTTGAAGTTGGCTATCAAGCCCAGAAGGTGTTGGAGGAATTAAGAAAAGAAAGGTAGAGGAATTGCTCCCTCTACCATTTTGTCACTTCTCTATTTCAAACCCTTCACTAAGGAATTTGATAAACCGGAATACCCCTTAACCGGTTTGCATCGGTTAAGGGGTCCCTATTACTGGTATTTATCCGAAGGGATAGCGATTACATAAATAATGGAACCTATTTTGCGGACAAGTATGGTTAATTCCTCAATCGCGCCTTTGCTATCAGGGAATTTATAGTTGACCTTGCCTTCCGAAACCCCTTTAATATGGAACTTGTTGGAGTCCTTCGCTCGTGTCACAATGGCAATCTTTTCGCTGCCTTCGGTAAGGACGTGTTTGCCGAGTTCAGCTGCCGATCCACCGAGGTCGATTGTCAATTCCGGTTGTTCTTCAATCGTTTGAACGTCTAGATAGAAAGAAGTTTTATTAACCGAAGCCGAAATGCCATAGCGAACAACTTTTCCGTTTTCAAAATGTACAGTAGCAATGTATTCACCTGGCTCATCAATGGAGAAGCAGGAGGAAACGGGTTGCGTAACGGTGTAGTTACAAGGATTGAGCTTCACTTCTTCCTCGAGTATTACCCCTTCCATTGTGGCGAGTGAAATTTTCTTTATCTGCCCTGTAAGAAGTGATACTTCAGCCGGAAGAATGTCCTCCGATTGTTCTAATGTTAGTTTCAACTGTTCGTCCTCTTTCGTTACATGGACATAATACTTGCGATAGTTGTTAGATGAACCCTGGTCCCTCGGCCTCTCGATCAGAGAGAGTGTAGCAGTTCCTTCCCGCATTGGGACGAGTTGAATTTGCTTCCAAGTAAATTGGGTACTTCGAACAGCATGAATGATGTCGTCCGGTTCTTCATATGGAGTAAAGGTAAAGGTGTCCCAACCGAAGTCAGCTGCTTTAATAGTAATAATCGTCGCTTTTACTTTCTCAGTCTTGCTAATGAGCACAGCAGCCTGCGCTCTTGAAATCGGGGCATTCGGGCTGAATGTACTCGAAGAAGTCCCCGATGTGATACCCATTTTGTATAGAATGTTGATGTTCGTTTGGTGACTGCCAAGCCGTAGCGTATCCGTAAATGGATTTTCACTGCTGGTGTAAGTGTAGTGCGGAAGTTCAAAAGCTTTTACGAGAATAGAAGCCATCTGTGCCCGCGTTATGGAGTCATTCGGTCCAAACCGGCCATCTCCGTATCCATTGATGACACCTGCATTGGCGAGTGCGGCAATGGCGCCATAACTCCATTGGGACTGCTGCACATCCTTGAATCCAGGGTCCTTCACATTCTTCGTATCAAGGTTCCGCAACTTTGCAATAATGGCAGCAGCTTGTCCACGTGTGATGGAAGCAGCTGGCTTGAACGTCCCGTCTTCATACCCGCTAATAATATTCCGCTCCGCAAGCTCATAAACGGCATTCGCATAAGGCTTTGTCGTCGGTACATCCGTAAAGCTTCGCATACTCGCCGCATTGACCTGCTGGGAAACTAGCAAACTTCCCGCGATGGCAAACGCGCCTATGGACAATTTCAATTTTCGAATGAACATGAGATGCCTCCTTAGAATAGTTATAGAATTGCAAATATAATAACATAGAATGGTAGAAAATTACCAAGTTAACGGTGAAAAGACTGTCGCCCATATGGAGGGGCGACAGCCTATGCTTTTTACAAATCAATTTCAATATCTTCGAAGTAAATTATTTTTGCCCCGTCAATTGTGCTCACTGTCGCAAATGGATGGAAAATGAGTTTTGTCGCCAGCGGATCAATGTTATGGATGGTCGCACTCCATTGCAGATCCTCCCGAGTCCTTGCGCCCCCCTCAGTAAACCCGCCGTTATAAGGAACTTCGTATTCATTCCCTAGGTCATCCGTCGCTTTCAGCTCTGCTTCAACGGCCGTCCAATCATCCAGCAATGCAGGGTCGACCAATTGCTGATAATAAATATTGAAGGTTAACGGTGTCTTTCTCACTTCCTTGAATAGGATAGCAACTCCATCTTTTTCAACTTGCTTATTCAAAGTCACCACTTCGGGTTCGATTAAAGGCAGGGAGAAGTTCAACTTCCAGTCGCCTTTCACCTCTTTTTTATCGCCAAGCAACTTTTTCGGCTCCCAGATGACATCCACCTTGTCGGGAGTGTCTGAAAACCAGGGAGTGATCGTCATAATGCCTACGTAGCCCAATCCTTTCACTTTCTCAAAGGAGGCGCCGGCATTTCCAGCGGACTCGCCCTCAACGGAAGGCCAGCCGTCAAAAAATATGGTTGAGCCATAATTTTTATTTGTTTGTATCGTCACTGCCAAAGTGATGGTCGTCCCATCGAACACTCCTTGGTCGATATTGATTAAAACGCCTTTATCTTCCGCAGTCCGGCCGACGTCGGTCGCAAGCTGTCCAAACTCTTTATAGGCCGGTTTACTCGTTGAACCGAAATAGTCGAATACATTCCCGATGACCGGCAGTTGGCTTATCATATTCGCCATCGCTGGATTCAACATTAACGTCCCGCCTAAAATGCTAATTGCCAGAGTGGCGGCAAGTACATATCCGGCTCGCCTTTTGCCAGTCCTCTTACGGGGCGGTGCATCCCCTTTGAATGAATTCTCAATGATTGAATCCAGCTTCTCACTTGGTACAGGTATGGCTTCCATCGTGTCTTCAATAATTTTCGTTTCGTCTTTCATCCATATAAACTCCCTTCATTTTTGTTTTCAACAGGGCGAGACCCCTATGTAAGTTCGTTTTGACAGTTCCCTCAGGACATTCAAGTACATCAGCAATCTGCTTGATCGTGAAATCATGATAAAAGCGTAAAACGATAACAGATTTGTACTTCTCATCCAATTCATAGAGGACATTGGTCAAATCCAGCTTCTCTTCAATCGAACTGCTGACCTCTTCAATAACGTCGGGATATGAATAGTCCTCTAGTGTAACGACCTTTTTATTTTTGCGAATCTCCTTCAAGGCGGCATTGATGCAAATCCGTATCGCCCATGTGCTGAAATATGATGGATTCCTCAGTTGATGTATGGATTCTATGACTTCCAATACGGTTTGCTGAAATACTTCCACTGCATCATGTTCATTTTTCATGTAAATGAATGCTATTTTATAGAGTTTGTCTTTCTCTTCTTTCAGAAGCAGTTGCAATGCGTTCTGATTACCTTTAATTGCTTGCTTTACAAGTCTTTCCTTTTTCGGCATGGAATCACCACCTTCTATAGATTAGGTGAATGGGATGGATGAAACGTTTCAAGTTTTTGCGAGGAATGATTTATGGAGTAAGTGAAAAAAGATCAAAATAACAAAAAAGACCCACTAAGGAGTTCGCAGAAGGATAGTGGAAACACGATATATTAGATTCCTCTTCGACTCTATGAATTTCTACTGTCTGCTCCTCTACGGTGCAAAAGATTGCGTGGTATTTGACGGGAAATAGTCTTTATATTTATACCCTAATTTCACATCTTATCATAATTATGATAAGCAGTTCCGTACAGATTTTTCGGCTGTAAAAGACCGGATGATAGTAGGAGGACTACCTTGCTCAAAGTGACTGGCTAAACAATAAAAGGGTTATTCACACGCAATGTCGAACTCGTTTAATAGGGAAGAATAGGAAAGGGGTGTTTACATATGAAAGCAATTATTTTTGATTTTGATGGAACATTGGCGAATACATTACCGATTTGTGATTATGCTTTTCAAAGTGTTTTTAAGGAGTTTGACAACAAAGACCTGTCATCGGGGGAAATCAGAGCCATGTTCGGCCCTTGTGAAGTTGGAATTATAAATGGAAATCTTCTGCATGCAAATAAGGAGCAGGCAATTGAGTTGTATTACGAAAAATATTTGGAAAAGCATAATGACCTAGTTGCAGCAAATCAGGAGATTCATGATTTATTGATTGAATTGAAACGGAAGGGCCTAAAATTAGCGATTGTAACCGGGAAGGCTAAGAGAAGTTTGGATATCTCGATGAAAGCCCTCCAAATGCACAACTACTTTGACGTAATCATAACCGGAGATGATGTAGTTCAGCCAAAGCCTCATCCAGAAGGGCTATTGAAGGCGTTATCACAGTTACATGTGGAGCCTCATGAGGCGATGTATGTGGGCGATAGTGATGCGGACATTCAAGCAGGTATGGGAGCTGGTATATATACTGTGGGCGTCCATTGGCTCCCCGATATCCAAACGATGGAGTTTTCAGTAGGGCCTCATGCACTTTACAAGGAAGTGCATGAGTTTATTAATTCATTGTCGGTAAGCCTATCATAGTGAAAGGGAAGCGGGCAATTAGAGTTCATAAAAAATCAGCCCTTAATCAAAATGATTAAGGGCCGCATCTTATTTCGTATAGTTATCAAAATATCCTTGAATGAACACAATCGGAGTACCTTTATCGCCGCTGCCTGACGTCAAATCGGACAAGGAGCCGATCAAGTCAGTAAGTTTCCGCGGCGTTGTCCCTTGGGACTCCATCGAGCCGACGAGGTCATCCTCTTTGTTTTCGATGAATTCATTGATCGCCTTTTTCAGTTCTTCGCCTCGTAGATCAGCGAAGTTGTTGTCTGCAAGGTATTTCAATTTGATTTCATTCGGTGTGCCGTCGAGGCCTGCTGTGTAGGCAGGGGATACGACTGGATCTGCAAGCTCCCAGATTTTGCCTACTGGGTCTTTAAACGCTCCGTCGCCATATACCATGACTTCAACCGTTTTTCCGGTCTTTTCCTTCAGCGAAGCTTGAATCGTATCGACGACTGGCTGGCAATTGCGAGGGAACAGCTTCACGCTGTCTTCCGTCGCCTTGTTGGAGCCGAGCAGTCCGTACGCTTCATTAAAACCGCTGCCATCGACGGATTCGGCAAGGATGTTATCAAGGCTGTAAATCTTCTCGCCGCCGTTCGCTTTCAAAATTCGTTTCGTTCTTTCACGGGAATGGATATCACAAGTGAGAACGTCTTTCGTGTAATCAAGAATCGTCTTTGCATTGTTCGAGAAGATGACTTCGCATTCAACGCCATATTCTTCAACGATTGATTTATAATATTCGATATAATCGATACCAGTAAATGTATGTTTATTGTAGCCGAAATGGCCACGGAATTGTTCTTCAGTCAACACGTCCGTCCATGGATTGACGCCTTTTTCATCTAGCATGTCAATATCTACAAGGTGATTGCCGACTTCATCGGATGGATAGCTGAGCATCAAAACGATTTTCTTCGCAGCACCTTTCGCAATTCCACGGAGACAGATGGCAAATCGGTTGCGGCTTAGAATCGGGAAAATGACGCCGATCGTGCTGTCGCCGAATTTCGCTTTAACGTCTTTCGCAATATGGTCGACTGTCGCGTAATTGTCTTGGGCGCGAGCTACGATGGATTCCGTGATCGTGACAATATCTCTGTCATTGATGGTGAACCCTTCGACTTCTGAGGCTTTCAATACGCTATCGACGACGATTTCTTCGATATTGTCCCCTTTATTGATAATCGGGCAACGAAGACCTCTGACAACCGTTCCTACTACTCTTTCCAATGTTATCGCTCCTTATCGGTATAACTTAACTGACGATCTACTTGTACTATACTACCGATCAGTGATATAAGTAAAATTAATACTTCTAATGATGGGTATAAGGGGTGGTTATATGGTTAGCAAATTAGATTTATACCGTGTTTTTTGTATCGTTGGTAAAAATAAAAGCTTTTCTGGGGCAGCAAAAGAACTTTTCATGACCCAACCCGCGGTCAGTCAATCCATCATGCAATTGGAGCAGGAGCTCGATACGCGTCTTTTCAACCGGACGCCTAAAGGGGTCACGCTGACGAATGAAGGAAGCCTTCTTTTGGAGTATGCTAATTCCGCCATCAATTTAATCGAAATCGGGGAAGAAAAGATTGCCGAGTTCAAAAACCTGACGACCGGCGAATTAAGGATCGGAGTTGGAGATACGATTTCTAAGTATTTTCTCCTCCCCCAATTGGAGGCCTTCCGTGCTCGATACCCGAACATCAAATTAAAAATCGAGAATGGTACGACGGACGAGCTCATTTCATTCCTGAAATCGGGTGAAGTCGATATTGTCGTCTGCAATTTGCCTGTCACAGATCCTTCATTGAATGTGACGCCGTGCATGGATATTCAAGATACGTTCATTTATGGCGATAAATATCGGAAACTGCTCGCAAGACCGGTCGGCTTTCGGGAGCTTGCTAAGCTGCCTCTCATCTTCCTTGAGCCGAGTTCGAACTCGAGGAAATACGTCGAGGACCACTTCTTATCAAAAGGAGTGAAAATCGCCCCCGAATTCGAATTGGGCTCACATGATCTCGTCGTTGAATTTGCGAGGATGAACATGGGGATTGCCTGTGTGACAAGGGAATTCACGAAGGACTATTTGGAAAGCGGTGCACTTCATGAAGTCCAGCTGACCGAGCAGATTCCACATAGAAGCATAGGGGTTTGTTCATTGAAAAGTGTACCTCTTTCACCGGCTTCGACGAGGTTTTGGGAGCTGTTGGTAGGGGAGTGATATGGAAGTATTGAACTCGCCGCTGACTTATGCGCAATTATTTCCGTTTTTGCGCGTTTTGCGAGATTTATGAGTATTTATTTCCATTTATGCGTTTTTCGACAGGATTATGCGTATATAATTGGATTTATGCGTGTTTGTATAAATTTATGCGTTTCTGGCACGGGTGGATCAAAGGGGGAGTCAGTAGAATGTTTGCTTATAAAATTGACGAAAATATCGAGTTGCGTTTATTGGAGCTAAGACATGCCGAGCAACTATTTCAGTTGACCGACCAATCAAGGGAAAGCCTTCGAGAATGGCTGCCGTGGCTCGATTTCACAAAGACGGTCGCCGATTCGAGGAATTTCATCGGTGGGACGTTGCAGCAATTCAGCCGGAATGACGGTTTCCAGGTAGGCATTTGGTATAAAGGGGAACTTGCCGGTGTAATCGGCTTGCATGGTATTAATTGGTCAAATAAATCGACATCAATCGGCTATTGGCTAGGTACTGGCTTCGAAGGCAAGGGCTTGATGACAAAGGCTTGCAAGGTGGTTGTCGATTATTGTTTCAATGAATTAGAACTGAACAGGATTGAGATCCGTACAGCAACTGGAAATGTAAAAAGCGCGGCAATTCCACAACGACTCGGCTTCAAACAGGAAGGTCGTTTGGAACAAGCGGAGTGGCTATATGATAAATTTGTTGATCATTATGTGTATGGATTGGTAAGATCGGTTTGTAATAGTTGGAATTGAAATGATAACTTTTCAACCCAAATATACAAAGTTTGAATAAAGGTGATTTTTTGTACAATAGATCATGTGTAAAATATTGGGTTTGTAAATAGTTGACATTCCATTCTATTAATTGTATGTTTGTTTTAGACTATTCAATAATTACAGAATGTTGTGCGAATAGTCAAATTGATAATATGCGAGAGGTGAGACAATGAAGAAGTTTGGGTCATCTATACTTTCAATAATGGCTGCAATCTTGATTTCACTGACTTTTACTTCAAATATCGCAAGCGCAAATCAAGAGAATGGCGTTGAAATCCAACAAAGTACTAAGTGGATTCCTGAACATGTAGTGTCAACTGGATCAAATATTCCACCTGCTTACTATTATTACTCTGCAGGAGGATACCATGGTTGGTTAAGCCGACAATACGTCGGGGGAACAAAAGGTGACTACTATGGGGTATATGCAGGCACTGTGTATATAAATGATGGAACACCGATTCCAACTCCGTTCAGTGCACCGGATGAAGACGCGGAATGATGAATAAATTACGTTAAAACTTGCTTTCTATGGATAAAAGGCAAGTTTTATATATCTAATGTATTACTACTCAGAAAAAGGAGATGCGCTAACTGAGTATCATCCGTTTTGAAATCAAAAAGTTCCTACGTCAAAAGAAACTGTTCGCACTATTCGTCATAACCCTACTCATGACCGCAGGCCTGTACATCCAAAACGTTAATGAACCATCCAAATTTCAGGAACGAGCGCTTGAGAAAATCGAACCTTATATTGAAGAAGCGGATAACTTGTATCAAATCCTGAACAATATAAACAGGACAGTTGGTTTCGATGAGAAGCAAGAGAAGCAGTTTGAGCATGTGAACTTGATGGCGACAGCCCTTTTTCATTGGGAGAGTGCGATCTATAATGAAAAATGGGAGGCTATTCCATCAATTGAACAGGACTTTCTAATGCATATGCATCTGTTTGAAAGCTATGAGAACAGTTTCGTATCTTTACGTGATACTGAACGAGAGATTACGATGCAGAGGAATGAATGGATGCTTACCCGAAATCTCGCTTACGAGGATGAAGACTTCCCGGTCACTCCGGCTTTGTTTTTAAAGGAGAGCGCGACAGTATTATTTGGCGTTGTTGGAATAGGCCTTGTCATCCTTCTTTTCGGAAATATTGTTGTGACTGAAAAGGAACATCAAACTTGGCTGACCGTCAGGACGCAACCGATTGCGAAATTTCGTTTGATTGCAGGAAAGTATATAAGTGTATGTTTAATGACCATCTTGTTCATCGTCATTGGTATTTCAGCAAGTCTTATCATCTCGATTATCCATAGTGGCCTTCCCGTTCTATTTGAATATCCGACGGTAGTAACACTAGATAATACTGTTTCAATTCTATCAACAGGGCAGTACATTACTAGGACAATCTTATTATTCGTTCTCGCAAGCATATTCGCCCTGAGCCTTACCTTTTTCATGGGAGTATTCGTGAGAAATTCATTCACCCTTTACATGTTAACGGGTTTTGTTTTGCTTATCGGGTCATTTGCCACTTTCAATTACAATATCCTTAATGGAGCGTGGAACCCGCTCCGTCTGCTTCTTTTTTCTCAGTTCCTAGAGAAAATCCCGGAGCCTTCCGATTGGTGGACGCTTCTTTTTGTTGTAGGCTGGAGCCTTCTGTTGTTGGTCGGAGCGATCTTTATGCCTGAAAGAGTATTTACTTTGTTGCAAACCTCCGAAAATAAAAGCCCCTTCGCTTACGGAAATATTAAAATGAGGCTACCTTCTGTGTTGCGAGTGAGTTTGTTTGAGTGGCGGAAGATGAGACGTAATCCGCTATTCACTTCCGTAGCGACTGTGTTGGTACTTCTATTAACCGTGGACTATATTTTTATTACACATCAGACAGGGCTGAAGGAAAAAGAGTATTTGCAGGACAAACAAGAAGTGATAGATGATTTGGAGTTATTTACTGGAAGTTATTTACAGTATCAGGTAGAATCTTTTGAAGATGATAAGAAAAAGGCCGAGGAAAAAGGGGATGAAACTTTGATCGGCTATTATAATGATCCGAAGTCGCTGGAGTTCTTGGAGGGGCGCTTAGAAGATATCCGGAATGAAGTAGCAACTCATGTAGAAGCAATGGCCGATTATCAACAAAAGGAATGGGTCCCGTTCTATAAATACCAGCTTGCCCTCAATGAAAAGTGGCGTGATCGAGGGATTGTCTCCGATTATTTCAGCCCTTTTACATATGCAGTCAGCATAGCGGAAAAGAAATGGCTGTTGGAGCGCAATCTTCGTCCCGTTTTGTCCGCAGAATTTACACCGACGATCTTTGATAATTATGGAGACAAGGAATTCGAAAAATATATTCATGACAAACATAAGAAAGTGGAAAACAGTGGACTGTTTTCACTTTACCTAAACTTTACAGACAAGTTTTATATCATTCCCGGTATTGTCCTTCTCTTTCTAGTAGGGATGGGCTTTGCGAGTGAGAGAGGGAAAAGGCCAACGTTACAATTACTTCTAACACAGCCTGTTAGGAAACGAGACCTTTTTCTAGGGAAGGTGTTCACGAATTCGATTATAGGAATCGTTGGTTGTGTCGCTTTGTTCGGGTTACTAGCACTCATCGGCACGTTGGTAAATCGGTTCGGCGACTGGGCTTACCCTGTCTTACACTACGACCGGAAGTGGAGAGACGACTCCCTTTCCATATTTAAGGAAGACTCGTCTGTCATTGATGGGTTCCACTTTATACCACTTGGAAATTATCTTCTAGAAACGATGGGACTCTTGTTGCTTGTCTTATGGTTTTCCATCGTGTTATCCATCTTCCTCTCCCAATTCATTCGAAGTAAGGCGGGCGTCATCGGTGCCGTGGTTGTAATCGGAGTAGTTGGTTATGTAGGCAGCCATAAGTTGCTTGGTAATTTGCTTCATCTATCGCCTTTCACGTATTTTGACGTAGCTCGCATTACGAACGGGGAGATTGCGGTGCTGGCGGAAAATTATCAAATTACCGGGATGACCGGGAGTCTTGTGCTTTTGGTGTCCATTGCCTTTCTGATCGGTATCGGATGGTTGATTGCGAGTAGAAGAGATCGAACAACAATGGGGTGGTAGTAAATATAAAAAAGCGGAGGACTGATGTCCTCCGCTCCAATCTTATATTTCGATAATGATAGGAAGGATCATCGGCCTTCTTTTCGTTCGGGTATAAAGCAGCTTTTCAACCGCCTTCCGGATGGCATGTTTCAAGTCGTTTCGCCGATATCTCGTGGATGGTTTTGCTTCCTTGATTGTTGAGATGACCAAGTCATTCACTTCTTTGTAAAGGTCTTCCGCATCTCGTTCGTAGACGAACCCCCGTGAAATTGTGTCCGGATCTGAAATGATTCGGCCATCCGATTTGCTCATCGAAACGACGATGATCAGCATCCCTTCTTCTGAAAGCAGCTTGCGGTCGCGTAAGACGACCCTTCCGACATCCCCAATTCCAAGCCCGTCCACAAAGACATTCCCGGCTTCTACATTTCTCGTTTGGCGAGCGACCCCATTTTGGATATCCACTACATCGCCGTTGTTCAAGATGAAAATATTTTCACTTTCCACACCGACTGATTCCGCCATTGAGCGATGCAGCTGCAGCATGCGATATTCTCCGTGGATTGGGATAAAATAGGTCGGTTTCATTAACGTAAGCATCAGCTTCAACTCTTCGCGATACGCATGTCCGGAAACATGCATACCAGTTGCGCCGCCTGTTCCATAAATGACGTTAGCTCCTAGGCGGTATAGGTTGTCGATAATGCGCGACACACTTTTTTCATTCCCCGGTATCGGACTGGAGGCGAAAATGACTGTATCTCCCGGCAAGACGGATACTTGGCGGTAATTATTGCTCGAGAGACGCGACAATGCCGCCATTGGTTCACCTTGACTGCCTGTACAAATGATGACGACATGTTCAGGTTTCATCCGATCGACATCCTGCGGCTCAATCAACATTCCTTCAGGTACATTCAAATAGCCGAGGTCTGCGGCGACCGATACGACATTCACCATGCTTCTACCGAGCAAGGCGATCTTCCGATTCGTCATTTGTGCAGCTTCAATGATTTGCTGAACACGATGGACATTTGAAGCGAACGTCGAAATGAAGATCTTTTGGTCGGCTTCACGGAAGGCGTCCACGATATGCTTGCCGACAACCCGCTCAGATTGCGAAAATCCTAGACGTTCTGCATTCGTGCTTTCAGATAATAAAAGCAGGACACCCTTTTTCCCGATTTCGGCCATCTTATGAAGGTCTGCGTATTCATCATTCACAGGCGTCAGGTCAAACTTGAAATCGCCCGTATGCACGACCGTCCCTTCAGGCGTTTCAAAGGCGATTCCTAGACAATCCGGAATGCTGTGATTCGTTTTGAAGAAGGTGGCGGACATCGAGCCGAGATCGACAGTCGAATCGCCATCGATTAACACAAGCTTAGTGTCCCGGAGAAGTCCATGCTCTTTTAATCGTAATTCGATCAGTCCGAGTGTCAGCCTTGTCGCATAGACAGGCACATTCATCTGTTTCAGGAAATAAGGAATGCCGCCAATATGATCCTCATGCCCGTGGGTGACGATGAGTGCCCGGACATTTTCCCGGTGTTCCTTCAAGTAGGAAATGTCCTGGATGATCAAATCAACGCCTAATAAATTCTCGTCTGGAAATTTAGAGCCGCAATCGATTACAACGATATCGTCCGCGTATTGGATGACGTACATATTTTTCCCGATTTCATTGATGCCGCCTAAAGCGAAAACCGCTAATTTTGTGTCCACATCGATGTCCTCCCAAATTGGTAATGAAAAAGGGCTGTCTCGTCAGTCGTTACGACAGAGACAGCCTTTACTCCGAAAGTAGGATTCGAACCTACGGCCTATCGGTTAACAGCCGATTGCTCCACCGCTGAGCTATTTCGGAAGGATATTATTAAGTACTCCTATAATGTGCAGAATGCGGGGAATTATTCATGTTGAATATAAAAAAAGGATGGCGGCGACTGCGTTTATTATGGAACGCAAATACACCTCCAGTTGTTTGGAGGTGCACTCTTCACATCCGTCCAGATCGGATAATTGTGTAGATCATGAACAGAAACATTAGCGAGGCAATGATGGAACCGGCTTCGATGATAGGGAACTGCCAAAGCACATTCCTCTGCCCGGCAATTGCCGAGCCGATGATCAAGCCGACCATGAGGATGCTGAAAGACAGCAGGATGATGCTGAATGAAAGACGGTTGCTGATCCGGTCAAGCCTGCTAAGAAATACTTGCACTTGCTGGACATTGATGTCGAGCTGTAATTTCCCTTTTCGGATGGTCGTTGCAACAGCTTTCAAGTCTTTCGGCAGATTCGTCAGGATTTCGATGTTTTCAACAAAGTCCTTCCATGAATTTTCTATTAAATTCTTTGGATGATAGCGTTCCCGCATCATTTTCCTTCCGAAAGGTTCGACGGCTTCCATGATGCTTAACTCGGGATCCAGCTTTGCAATGAGCCCTTCCAGCGTAAGGATCGTTTTGCCTAGGATCGAAATTTCCGAAGGAACGATAATATGGTGGCGGTAGGCAACTTGGAACAGCTCGACAAAAATGGCACCAAGGCTCACCTCATTCAGTGAAACATCGTAATACTTCGTTTGCAGATCATCCACATCTCTCGCAAATGCCCGCATGTCTGTCTCTTCCGATAGGATGCCCATGTCGGCAAATATCTCAATCATCCCTTCCGTGTCGCCTTCACGTAAATTGAGGATAAGCGACGCGAAATGGTATTTCAGTTCATTATCAAGCCGCCCGACCATCCCGAAATCCAAATAGGAGATGACGTTATCGGGCAGGATATAAATATTCCCCGGATGCGGGTCGCCGTGGAAAAAGCCTTCATCGAGAATTTGATGGAACATCGAATCGACAATCCGTCGGGCAATCAGCTTTCGGTCATACCCGCTGGCGTCCAATTTCTTCAAATCATTCGCTTTGACACCGTGGAACATTTCCATCGTCAAAACTTTATCGGTAGACAGATCCCAATAGATTTTCGGAATATGGACGTACAGAATCTCTTCAAATTGTTTCGCGATGCGCTCCCCATTTCGGCCTTCGACACGATAATCGAGCTCATCGAGCAATGACCTCGAGAATTCAGCAATCATATCGCGAAGGTGATAGGTCCTCGCCCAAGCCGTATTCTCTTCGAGGAAACGGGCCAAGTCACTTAATATTGAGAGGTCCGTTTCCACATTAGGCCTGATGTCGGGCCTCTGGACTTTGACAGCCACTTCTTCTCCGCTTGGCAAGTGGGCGATATGGACTTGGCCAATCGAGGCTGTCGCTAATGGCTTTTCGTCAAATCGGCTGAAAAAGCTTTCGAGATGCCCCTCGAGTTCAAACTCGACGATTTCACGGATACGATCGAACGGCACCGGCGTAACGTGATCCTGCAGTTTTTCGAGCTCCAATGCGATTTCCAGCGGAACAAGATCCCGACGCGAACTCGCAATCTGCCCAAGTTTAATGAACGTCGGTCCCAACTCCTGCAGCGCATGACGAAGCTTGACCCCGACATCCTGCATCTTCATTTCGTTTCCGCTGTCATTGGACGAACCGCGATCGGTCAGGCCCAACCGGAAAAGAAAATGACTGAATCCATTACGTAAAAAAGCATTAGTGATCTCTTGAAATCGTTTTGTATGCCGGATGCGTATCTTCAACAAGTTAATTCCTCCAAATCTATCGCAGCAGTTTACCTTTTCATATACCCCGTTAGAGCTGAGGTTAGCCATGGGATTCCTACTGTTGAAGTGGGGGTCAAAAGTACCGAAGTGAGCATAACTGACGGAGATTGCGCCATAACTACCGCAAACTCGCGCAAAACACATCCTCCAATAGACGCGGCTCCGCAATTAAGGGCAGACTCTCTCAAACGTCGCGATTCCAAAGAAAGCAAGACTCAATCCGTGTTACACTTAACAAAAACCAAAAGAGGGTCATTCAATTGGACATTCTTTTATTCATCGCAATCATACTGCTGGCATCCATCCTCCAGACGGGGACGGGGTTCGGCTTCTCCATCGTCGCGACGCCGTTTCTTCTGCTACTATTCGATGCGCGGGATGCCATCCAAATCAATTTGCTCCTCTCATTAGTCATTTCCTTGGCGATGTATCGCAAAGTGAGGACGGATATTGATAGGGGAGTGATGAAGCGGTTCATAATGGGCAGTTTCATAGGGTTGCCGCTTGGCATCATCGTATTCCTTCTCGTTGATATTCCGAAATTGAAGCTTGTCATCGGGATCGTAATCCTTCTATTAACAGTCCTCTTGTTACTTAAGTTGAGGATGAAGCAATCAACGAACAGGGATGTTGCCATCGGTGGGCTTTCTGGTTCGTTGACGACGAGCATCGGTATGCCAGGGCCTCCATTGCTGCTTTATTTTTCAGGGGCGGACACGGCAAAAGAGACGCTACGCGGAACGACGCTCGTTTATTATTTGTTCATCTATTCCTTCAGCCTGCTCATCCAGATTGTCTTCGCGGGCACTAGCACAACAGTATGGAAATCGAGCCTGTTCGCGTTGCCGCTCGTTTGGCTTGGCCTATACGCAGGGGAGTATTTATTCCTGAAGGTCAATCAAGCAGGTTTCCGTATTTTCATGTATGTCATTTTGTTTTTTACCGGGATTTATTTACTGGTGAGCAGCTAGAAGGAGAGGGGAAGGCTGAATGATTAGGCGGTTTGTACATGTTTATAGGCGGATAGCACGCAATATCAGGCGGTTTCCGCATACTAACAGGCGGTCTTTGTTTAACTTCAGGCGGTTGTAGCACGATTCCAGGCGGTTCGTGTGTTTTATCAGGCGGTCTGATACCGATGCCGAACTCCAAGCAATTAAAAAAGGGCTGGCATATTGCCAACCCTTCCGCTTATTAATAAACCTTATCCCCATTGAAAATGGAGTTCTTCACAATTACATAATCGACTGTCCGGATGGCATCCAGCTTCGTTCCGCCTGCATAGGAGATGGACGACTGGAGATCCTGTTGCATTTCATTCAACGTATCTTGCAAATTGCCTTTGTATTCCACATGCATTTTTTTGCCTTCGACATTTTTCTTCTCGCCTTTTTGGTATTCCGAAGCAGATCCGAAATACTCTTTGTACAGCTTGCCGTCAATTTCGATTGTCTTGCCTGGCGATTCTTCGTGCCCCGCGAAAAGCGAACCAATCATGACCATGGACGCGCCAAATCGAACCGATTTCGCGATATCTCCGTGTGTACGGATGCCGCCGTCAGCAATGATTGGCTTTGAAGCAGCTTTTGCGCACCAGCGAAGTGCGGCTAACTGCCACCCACCCGTTCCGAAACCAGTTTTAATCTTTGTGATGCAAACTTTCCCTGGTCCGATGCCTACTTTTGTCGCATCTGCTCCTGCATTTTCAAGCTCGCGCACCGCTTCCGGTGTACCAACATTTCCTGCGATGACGAATGTTTCAGGAAGGTGCTTTTTCAGGTGTTTGATCATGCTGATAACTGCATTGGAATGACCATGTGCAATATCAATCGTCACGTAATCAGGAATGAGCTGGTCCGCAGCCAATTGCTCGACAAAGCCGTACTCTTCCTCTTTGACACCGACGCTGATTGAAGCAATCAAACCACGGGTATGCATATCTTTAATGAATTCGGCACGTGTCTCTGGATTGAAACGGTGCATGATGTAGAAATAACCGCCTTCAGCCAATTGAATGGCAACCTTTTCATCAATGATTGTCTGCATATTGGCAGGGACGACCGGCAATTTAAATTTATGTTTACCTAACGTGACGGACGTGTCACATTCTGAGCGACTATTCACAATACATTTAGCGGGAATCAATTGAATATCTTCATAATCGAATACTGTATCCATACATTACACTCCTAAAGGCGAATGATATTTTTTATTTAGATATAAACGTTCGTACTTTTGTAATTTACATTATTTTTCCCCATTCGTCAATTACTATTCACACTTTTACTTAAAAGGTATTCCAAAATAAGGGTGTTCAAAGGAAATCTAGATGATATGATGGATTAAGGTTTGAAAATCTACAGAGGAGATCGGTCGCTATGAGACTATCTTTAAAGTATTTAATAGGGATGGTTGTGTTCTTATCGATTATGCTGACGTTGGCGGCCAGCATCATTTCGGGTTATCGGGTGGAACAGCAATCGTTAATTGGGAGTGCTTTGGAAACAAACCGTGCATACGCGGTGAAAATGGCGCAGTCGACAGAGTCGTATCTATCGATGACACTGCAATCCATGGAGACAAGTGCTCATTATATTGCACCGTATTTCGGTCAAGAGAACGCTGAAGAAACATTACTTTCTGAAGCAGATCGGATGAGGAAACAGACAAATACATTCAATTCATTTACAATTGTCGATAAAAATGGGGAAATATTAGCCGTCTCCCCAGAGACATTGGGTCTAAAAGGGAAAAAGCTGAACTCGGAAGGCGGTCGCGAGGCGCTAAAGAAGCGCGAAGCTTTCATATCACAACCTTATATCGGATTAACTGGCCGCTTGATCATTTTCCTGTCCTACCCGATTTTCGACAGTGAAGGCGATTATCTCGGCCTTGTCGGGGGAACGGTTTATTTGAAGGAGGAAAACATTCTTCAGGAAGTATTGGGTGAGCATTTTTACGAGGACGGCTCCTATGTCTTCGTTGTCGATAATAGCGGACGCGTCATCTACCATCAAAACCCATGGCGAGTGAATGATATTGTGCTGGAAAACCCAGTTGTCCAACAATTGATAGCCGGGAAGAGCGGTGCAATGGAAGTTGTGAATACGGAGGGAGTCGAAATGTTGGCGGGCTATGCGACGATTCCGACCGCTGACTGGGGAGTCGTGACCCAAAGGCCGAAGGATGTCGCCTTAGCACCGTCCGTCACGATGATAAAAGAAATGATTTTGAAAACGGCTCCCATCCTACTCATCTCCTTCCTCGTCATTTTATTATTGTCTAATAAAATTGCTCAGCCTTTGACAACGCTCGCAACATATGCTGAATCCAGTACTGAAAACAATCAAGGCGGAAAAATAAATGATGTACATGCTTGGTATTACGAAGCGATTCAATTGAAAAAGGCATTGAATTACAGCCTGAATTTCTTTATTCAACAATCAACAGTCGATCCGTTGACAAAGCTGATGAATCGCCGAATCATGGATGCCCATTTGGAACAGTGGACAAAGCAGGAGCGCCCTTTTGCATTACTTATCTTTGACATCGATAAATTCAAGCGGGTCAATGACACATATGGACATGCTATGGGTGATGATGTGCTGAAATATTTGGCGGCGGCAATGCTTGAAGTCGCTCGGAAAGATGATGTGTGCTGCCGTTTCGGCGGGGAGGAGTTTGTCATGCTGTTGCCTGAGACGGACCGGCATGTTGCATTTCAAGTAGCGGAACGGTTGCGCAAGAAGTTGGAGAGCACAATCAGTCCATGCGGGGAGATCGTGACGATTTCGATAGGAATTGCAATGCATCCCGAAGATCGTAAGGACTCGACGGAACTGTTGGAGTTGGCGGACCAATGCCTCTACGAAGCGAAGCGGTCAGGACGTAACCGGACGATTGATTATGCTACACTGAAAATATGAAAGTACAAGGAGGACACAATCATGCAATATTCGAAAACGAAAATGGAACTGCTCGTGAAAAACAATGCGGAATTGACGCAGCGGTTGAAGCAGATCATGAAGGAACATGAATTGGAAAAGAGTTTTGCATTGAAGGCACTGTATCACTCCGAAGTGAAAGAAAGCGGCAGGTTCATGAAGGATTATCAAGAACTTTGAACCTTGGAATACCCGATTAAGTAACAGGTACACGTATCGACGTGTACCTGTTTTTTCTGTTCATAGTAAGATTGGTTTCATTGATTAATAAGAACATTTGTTTTATATTGTTGGAAGGAGGTGGAAAGAGAGATAACTGTTTAGAAGAAAAAGGAGATATCCTATAGTTGAAAGGAGGGAGTCAAATGCAAAATTGGAAAGAGGAATTGGAGGAGGCGCGCTTGAAAGGGTTAAATCAAGGCATCCGACAAGAGAAGGTTTCCACAGTGCTGACAATGCATGGCTTGGCTTTCTCCACTGAAAAAATCGCCTTGGTGACGAGGCTTACTACGGAAGAGATTGAAGCCATTATTTTGGAAAACTGGAATTGAAGGCTTTGGCTTATAAATAGTTATTCAAGTATAGAACTGCTGCAGTCAAACGCGACTGCAGCGGTTCTGTTATTCAGGCCAAAAAAGGGGCCACACGATATATCGACCATTCCCCAAGACTTATCATTATTTTGGCACCATTGAAGGCATCAAATAGCCATAATAAACACGAAAATACCACCTCTGAGTGATAAGATAGTATATGCAAAGCGCCTGTACAGGTGAGTGATCCCCGAAAGGAGACAAACAGATTTGAGCAACCATTTAACACAAAATATGATCATGGATCTGTGCGGCTCCGTTTCATTCAAACGGGGCGAAATGTTTTACCGTGCAGGGAAATTGACGATTGAACAATATAGCGATACGTATTGCGATGCGATTGTGGAAGGGAAGGAAAACTTCCGCGTCATAATCGATCTCTCTGATAAGGAGCTTCGGTCGGAGTGCAGCTGTCCGATCCTCCCTTTCTATAAATATAAGTGCCAGCATGTCGCGGCTGTTTTGATTGAGATGATGGAGAGAAGGAGTGGCGAGGAGCCAAATTTGACTGAGGGACTGCTTTCCCTTTTCAACGAAAAACCTAGATCGAGCGGGCACCAGCTTCATTTCGAAAACAGGGAAGTGCTGGATCTGCAATTTACGTTGAAGCCCGTTGCTACTGGAAAAAAGCATATGCTCGGCATAGAAGTAGCGGTCTCAGGGATTCGTGTGGAGGACATCCGACAGTTTTTGAAGGATGTCAATGAAGGACAGGCGAGTCCGCTTACATCCACATTCTCCTTTGATTCTCAACTGCAATGCTTCAAACGGGAAGCCGATGCAGTTCTACAGCAGCTGATCGGCATTAATAATGAAGATAGGGCATTCCGCCACGGTTCCATCAGCCCGGATACATTACTCATCCCGCCTTCCTCGTGGGAAAGACTTTTGCCGCTTTTGAAAGATACACGCAGTGTGAATTTGGAATTTAGGGGAAAGTTGACGGGCTTTCACATATCAGAAGCGACATTGCCCGTTCAGTTTTATTTCGAAAAAAAGCCGGAAACGGGGCACGTCCTTACAATTGACGGATTGAATCATTTGCACGTATTGGAGGATTACGAGCTCATCCTTTGCGATGGGCAAATATTTCAGCTGAGCAATGAGGATAGTAAGCGGCTTGCTGATCTGCAACGAATGATTGAAGCGTCAGGCACTCGACATCTGCCGATTTCTAATGAGCAAATCGGCTTTTTTATCGAAAAAGTAGTTCCCGGCTTACGGAGGATCGGCGAAGTCCAACTCGATGAAACGGTGATGGATCAGCTCGTGAAATCTCCGTTGAAGGCAAAGCTTTACATCGACCGGGTGAACAATCGATTGCTGGCGAGCCTTGAGTTTCAATATGACCAGATTGTCATGAATCCTGTGACGGAGAGGGACTTGCCTGCAGGTTCCTTACTAGTCCGCGACTTGGAAAAGGAAGAGACTATCCTCCGGTTAATGGAGGAAAGTTCCTTCGCCACAACGGACGAGGGGTATTTATTGCACAATGAAGAATTGGAATATGAATTTCTCCACCATATCCTCCCGAAGCTTCAAAAACTTGTCCAAGTGTATGCGACGACAGCAATTCGAAACCGGATTTTCAGGGGGCATGCCAAACCGCGCATCCGTGTGAAAGCTCATGAGGACCGGACGAATTGGCTTGAATTCAAATTCGAAATGGATGGCATACCCGATAAGCAAATACGTGAAATTCTTGAAGCGTTGGAGGAAAAACGGAAGTATTACCGGTTGCAGAGCGGCGCCCTTCTTTCATTGGAAACGAAGGAATTTGAAGAAATCCAACGGTTTCTGAATGAAATTCCGGAAGATCTCGAGACCCTCGAAAAGGGATTGAACGTTCCGATGGTTCGCGGGATGCGCTTTCTGGACGCGGTCGGTGACGATGGAATGTTTTCCGTCGAGGAATCAGCTCGCCAGTTTTTTGAACGTCTGTTGCATCCCGGCAATTCCGCGGAAGTGCCACCGTCATTGGGAACGGTATTGCGCGATTATCAAAAAACAGGTTTCCAATGGATGAAAACAATCGCTGAATTCGGAGTCGGAGGGGTGCTTGCAGACGATATGGGACTCGGAAAAACATTGCAGAGCATTGCGTTCATCTTGTCCGTGCTTCCCGAAATCCGAGAGAAAAAACGCCAAGTGTTAATCGTCTGCCCCTCCTCTTTAACATATAACTGGCTTAGTGAATTTCGGAAATTTGCGCCTGACGTTAAGGCGGTCGTCATGGATGGGTCAAAAAAGGAGAGGGTGGAGCGGCAAAGTAACGTGGAGGGAATGGATGTGTTAATAACGTCGTATCCGTTGATCCGCCGGGATATCCAATGGTTTGAGAAGCAAAACTTCCTGACGATCTTTTTCGACGAGGCGCAAGCATTCAAAAATCCGTTTACGCAAACGGCACGGGCGGTGAATAGATTGCAGGCCGACACCCGTTTCGCGCTCACCGGAACGCCAATCGAAAATTCAGAGGAGGAACTTTGGTCAATCTTTCACGTCGTATTTCCTGAGCTGTTCATGGGGCTGCGGGAATATAGTGAACTTGCTCCAAAAGCGATCTCCCGTCGCATCCGCCCATTTTTGCTGAGACGAATGAAAGAGGACGTCCTCGGAGAGTTGCCTGCAAAAATCGAAACGATGGAATCCGCGGAGCTGCTACCCGAACAGAAAAAGCTGTATGCAGCCTATTTGGCAAAGTTGCGCCACGATACATTAAAGCATTTGGATAAGAACACGATCCGAAAAAATAAAATCAGAATCCTCGCTGGACTGACCCGGCTGCGGCAAATCTGTTGCCATCCGGCATTGTTCGTCGACGGCTACAAAGGCGGTTCAGCGAAATTTGAGCAGTTGAAGCAACTGATTGAAGAATCGAAGCTGGCGGGGAGAAGAGTGTTGATCTTTTCGCAGTTTACGAAGATGCTTGGCATCATCGGCAAGGAGCTTGCAATGAACGGGACACCATTCTTCTATTTGGACGGCCAAACGCCTTCCGAAGAACGGCTGGAACTGTGCAATCGTTTTAATGATGGAGAGCGTGACGTGTTCCTCATTTCCTTGAAAGCGGGCGGAGCTGGCCTCAATTTGACCGGGGCTGACACGGTCATCTTGTATGATCTTTGGTGGAATCCTGCGGTGGAGGAGCAAGCCGCGGATCGCGCCCACCGCATCGGTCAACAGCAAACCGTCCACGTCATCAAACTCGTCGCGCGCGGCACGATTGAGGATAAAATGAATGAATTGCAGGAGAAGAAAAGGAATCTGATCGAAGAGATCATTGATTCAAAGGATGCGGCAAACACAACACTCACCGAGGATGATATCCGGGAGCTGTTGGAAATATAGGAGTATAGCTGTTGCAAGGGCAGTGGATACTAAATGGAAAAGGAGCGGATCAATTGAGAGCAATAAAGATACTTCTCAGTGTTGCCATCGTCATTGCCATTATCGGCTTCGGTGTGTACCATTTCGGAACAAAATTCATCGCCGACGAAGTGATGGGCCAAGTGGCGTCGGAACTTGAGTCGAGCGGGCAGATGGATGCGATTCGACAGGAAGTCCAAAATGACCCTGAACTACGTGCGTTCATTGAAGAAGGTAAAAATGTCGACAGCTCGAAGCTGCCTTTCCAAACGAAAGAGGAAGCAACCCGAGTCTTGATGAAAAAGTTTGATCTTAATGAGCTCAACGAACTGCAAATTCAAGCACGACAAGGCATGTCCGCCCAAGAACAGCAAGCGCTTTTCAATAAAATCCAAAGCAGGCTGACGGAAGAAGAGATGTTAGCATTGAAAGCTTTGGCTTATAAAGAGTTGTTCAAGTGAGAAACCGCTTCAGTCAGGTGTGACTGGAGCGGTTTTTTAGGTTCTAGAAACTTATCGATCATTTCCCGGCGGATATCGAACATTTCCCAAGTTATATCAGTCAATTGGGAGATAAAATGGATTATTTCCCGCATTATATCGATCATTTCCCTAAATATATGGTCATTTTGTTACCTTTGACCTAGTTAATTCGTGAAGCTTCCGGATTAACTTCAAATCCGCCACATAGAATCTGCCCTTATTTTCTCCTTCGGAGGGAACTCCCAGCTGCATTAATATCCGTTTTACCTTCTGCCGGCATTCTAGCCGTAAAAATTGCCTACATTCTTTATTAGAAATACGTTTGCCTATTAACATAAAATAATCCAACACAGTTTGGATATGGGCTTTCGCCTCGACATTTCCACATTGCGGGCAACCCCATCCGTTGTAGATCGACTGCATACCAAATCGGCCGCATTGATTGCAGCGTACGCCGGTTGACAACTCGGACGGATGAATCCCGTATGTAGCCGTAAGTGGAAACGGATCGTACTCACGATGAGCATTCGTTAATTTATTTGCAATGTCTGTTAGTTGAGGTACTTCAATCATAGGGGGAAATGAACTCATTCTACGGAGGAAAATAGGAATTTCAAGAGGAAAGACCAGGGTCAGATCCTTACGCAAGTTTTCGAATTGCTGATGCGGTCTGGGGAAAACCGCTGCCTGATAAATGGGGATAGGCATGTGGTGTGCATGAAACCAATCATCCAACAGCATTTTATTCCGCTCGAGTTGGACAGAGGGACATTCAAATGCATCAACTTGTCCGTTCTCAAGGGTTCGGGTGAGTTGATTTTGTGTTTCAGGGAAACTGATTTTGCCGGCGATGTTTTTCATTTCGAAGATCACCGCTCCTTGTTGAAAAAGAAAAAGTGTATCGATTTGGAACTTGCCGGTGGATTGTAAGTTCAAATCATGGAAAATGTAATGCTTGAAAGGGAACTCGTATTGCTGAAAGACATTCGCCAGTATTCTTTCACCATTTTCACCAGCCCGAGTCTTTCTCAACTCGTTCTCGATGTCCGCATAGCGCGGATGATTCTCCGGCAACCTTCGCAGCAACGCCTCCAGTCCAATTGCCTTTAGAGAAATCGATTTTTCCTTCATGATCAATGAAACATCGCCTCCAATAGAATATTTTTGCTTTTATTCTACCATAAAAGTCTGATAACTTGGCAAGGTTTTAGTCGGGGAGAAGATATCGATCATTTTCTATGAGTTATCGGTCAAATGCGTTATGTTATCGGTCATTTCTTGGGAATTATCGGTCACTTGCCGCGAGTTATCGGTCACTTACTGAAAGTTATCGTCATTTCAGGACTTTTAACCTATCTGATGCGTATTGAAAAACGGCAACGCGCATTGCATTGCCGTCGGTCGTTTCTATTTATCTCCATACTCCAACTGCTCCTCAATTTTTCCATCGTCTCCATGAATATAAACCATCGTCCCGGCTTCCTCCGCCAACCGTTTAGCTTCATCGACTGCGTCATTACGGGAGTCAGCCGTATAAGCCGGTTCATCGTCGCCTTCCTTTTTTACGGCCCAGCCTTCTTCATCATGGGGAACGACGTGGAATCTCGCATCGTCTGTTCCTGCACGATCCTCGAAATATTCGTCCTGGTCCCTTTTCTTGTCATTTGCCATACAATAACCTCCTTCATTGTAAGCTGTAAATCTTGTACCCTTCCATTACCCGGTTGGGTGGAATCAAAACAGCGGAAAATCATAGAATGGTATGCCTTCTCTGGTTAAAAAATGGTAAACTTAAACAAACGGGGGTGTTTGATATGGAGTCATCCAATAAAGTGCTATCTTTGCGGAACGTCACGATGACCTACGGAAATCATCGCGTGTTGAATGGCATAAATTTGGAAGTGGAACGGGGGCAGATCATCGGGTATATCGGTCCGAATGGAGCGGGGAAGAGCACGACTGTGAAAATCATGCTCGGCTTGATTCAAAATTATGAGGGGCAGGTTGTAATCTTCGGCGAGGACATCGCTTCGGGAGACCCGTCCTATAAGAAGAGAATCGGTTATGTGCCGGAACAAGCGGAGCTGTACGATAACTTGACGGCGATGGAATATTTGGCGTTCACGGGGGAATTGTATGGGCTTGACCGTGCATTTGCAGAAGAAAAAGCGCAGAAGCTATTGAAGGAATTTGAACTTGGCGACGTCATGCACACGCGACTTTCTTCATTCTCAAAAGGGATGAGGCAAAAAGTGCTCATTATTTCGAGCTTGCTGCATAATCCGGATTTGTTATTTTTCGATGAACCGCTAAGCGGTTTAGACGCAAATAGCATGATGGTCATCCGCGAAATGCTCGCGCAACTGGCGGCGCAAGGAAAAACGATTTTTTATTCCTCGCATATTATGGATGTCGTCGAAAAGATCAGCAACCGGATTGTGTTACTCGTCAAAGGGACCGTTGTAGCGGATGGCAGTTTTGAAGAGTTGCAGGAACTGAGTGAAGAGGGGTCGCTTTCGGGAATTTTCAACCAGCTGACTGGATTCACAGACCATGCAAGTCGGGCGGAGAGGTTCATCTCGATTGTAGAGGATGGGACTGCCAATGCATGAATTCAGGACACTGGCGCTCCTCTCTAAATTCAAGCGACTTTTTATAAAAGCAGGAATCGATTACGACGCAATGGAGACGATTTTGCGCATGAAATTGACGATGGATGGCAGACGAACGCCGACCATTTTCAATGCGCAGAAGAAAAAAGAAGGGAATCAGTTCCTGAAGTCCTTGTGGATCTATGGATTGTATGGGCTCATGGTTATCCCGTTCCTTCTCTTTGGGGATGGCCATTACATCTTTCAAATGAGCATCGTCTTCGGCATTATCATGTTCATTTTGACGACGACGATGGTGTCCGATTTCTCTTCGGTCTTATTGGATGTGAGGGATAAAACGATTCTGCAGACGAAACCGATGAGCAGTAAGACGCTTGGCACTGCGAAAACAATCCACATTCTGATCTATATGTTTTTCATAGCAGGAGCCTTCATTGCGATACCGCTCGTCGTCGGTCTGTTTGCTAAAGGAATTATGTTCACATTGGTTTTTCTTGTCGCACTAATGCTCACGATGCTTTTTATTGTTGTTGTCACGTCACTCGTGTATTTTGCTGTCCTACGGTTCTTTGATGGCGAGAAACTGAAGGACATTATTAATTATGTGCAAATCCTGCTGTCCGTCGGAGTCATCGTTGGTTATCAGATTGTCATCCGCGCCTTCGATTTTGTCGATATAAATTTAACGTACACATTCAGTTGGTGGCACGTGTTTTTGCCGCCGATTTGGTTCGGCTCCGCATTCGAGATATTGTTGAATCAAGACTTTTCAAATGTACTGATCCTGTTGTCCGCACTCGCCTTGCTCGTTCCGATCGTCTCCATGTATGTCTACGTTAGGCTTATGCCTTCGTTTGAACGCAATATGGATAAGTTGATGAGCGAGTCTAAAAACAAGAGGAAGAAGTCCAATTGGTGGGTGGATTTATGGGCAAAGCTTTGCTGCAGGAGCAGGGATGAGAAGGCGTTCTTCCGTTTTGGAGCCTTGATGATGCAACAGGAACGGGAATTCAAGCTTAAAGTCTATCCTGCACTTGGCTTTTCACTCGTATTTCCTTTCATTTTCATTTTTACGGAACTGCAAATGAGGACGTTAGCGGATATCTCCACAGGAAAAATGTTTCTGCTTATCTATTTCGGTAATATGATGATCCCGAGCATTATTCATACGATGCAGTTTTCCATAAATCATAAAGGGAGTTGGCTTTTCAAGGCAGCGCCGATCCAGCAGCCCGGCGCTGCATACAGTGGGACGCTGAAGGCATTTTTGGTGAAGTTGTATTTGCCGATCTTCGTATTGCTGTCGATTGCGTTCATCGCGATTTTTTCGTGGCGCATTGTGCCCGATCTCTTTGCTGTGTTATTAGGGGCTATCCTTCATACATTGCTTACGTATAAATGGCTTAATTCAGGCGCATTTCCGTTCACCCAATCCTTCGAGTTTGCACAAGCGGAAGGCTCGGCTAAAATGTTTTTGCTCACTTTCTCGGCAGGAATTTTTGTCATTGGCCATCTGATTGCAAGTGCGATAACGGGTGGAGTTTACGCATATATCGCTGTGCTGCTCATTGCGATATTCATCGGCTGGCGCAAGGTGTTTCCGATGAAGGGGGACGTGCCAGTTTGGGGATGAATTGGGTGTAACTTGCATTTATTCGTGCTTCGGTGAAATAAAGAATACTCCTTCATGTCTAATACGGCAGAAGGAGTATTTTATTTGCATACGGCTTCTCATTGCCGATTTTTTATGCCTGCCAAGCACCTCTAGGAAATTTATCGATCATTTCCCGAGGGATATGGTTCATTTCCCAACATATATCAATCAATTCGAAGGATATATCAATCATTTCCCAACTCATTTGGTCATTCTGGGACTTTAGCCTCAATAAAACTCACCCCGGCACTTTACAAATTCCCATTTATATGTCATAATAATATAGTTAATTAACCTAACTAACTATTATTCGCAAGGGGGCGGGACCCATCGAATCCATACAACAAGACTTCTTCGGGCATTATTACAAACTTTATCGCCCGTTGCTTAATCAAATCAATGCAAAGCTGGCCCATTACGGGTTGTTTAGTTCACAATGGCAAATCATGAAGATTCTCATGCAGGAAGGTGCGATGACGCCAGCGGAAATTGCACAGCGGCAGCAAGTGGAAAAGCCGAGCATCACGAAGATTCTCCAGCGTCTTGGGGAAATGGAGTATGTGGAATCCACGCCAGGACAAGATAAGAGAGAAAAATGGATTCGGCTCACAAGTTCAGGGGAGGCTGTTTGCCGAGACGTCATGGAGCAACTTGCATCCCTTTACGAAGACCTTCTGAAAGGTTCATCGAAAGAAGAAGTAGAAATGGCCATAAGCGTATTGGCGCGCGCCCACCAAAATCTAACATCATGAAAGAGTGAAAATATGCAAGAGCAAAAGCTATGGACAAAGGACTTCATTACGATATCAATTATCAATTTCATCCTCATGCTTGCGATGTATTTGTTGTTAGTCACCATTGCGCCGTTCGCGGTTGAACAATATGGGGCTTCGCCGAGCATGGCCGGACTTGTTTCGGGAATATTCATCATCGGAACGCTCATTGCACGGATTTTTTCAGGAAGCTTGATTGGAAAAGTCGGTGGCAAGAAGATGCTGTTCATCGGTCTTCTCGTTTCCACAATTGCGACCGCCTTTTATTTCGGATCAGCGAATATGCCGTTGCTACTCGCAAACCGGCTGTTTCATGGAATCGGGCTAGGCATCGCATCCACCGCGACCGGCACGATGATTGCACAAGCGATCCCGGCGTCGAGGAGAGGGGAAGGGATCGGATATTTCAGCATGAGCACCGTGATGGCAACAGCAATTGGACCGTTTTTCGGCATCTTCATAAGCCAGCACTATCCATTCCATATGCTGTTCGTCCTCTGCCTTGCATTAAGCATTGTGACGCTAATCATGTTCTTCTTCGTCAATGAAACAGTGAAGGCGTCTGCTCCAAACAAGCAGGAAGCGGGGAGAAAGCAAATTGGTTTATCCAATTTCATTGAAGTGAAAGCATTGCCGATCTCCATTATTACTTTATTCGTAGCGCTTGCCTATTCGGGAGTGCTGTCATTCATCTCGTTTTACGCGAAGGAGATCAACCTCGTTCAAACTGCGAGCTTCTTTTTCCTCGTTTATGCCATCGTCGTATTGCTGTCCCGTCCATTCTCAGGGAAGCTATTGGACGTAAAAGGCGCGAAGTTTGTCGTCGTCCCTTCGCTCGTACTCTTTGCCCTCGGTATGATTGTATTGAGCCAGGCGAATAGCAGCATCATGCTGCTTGCGGCAGGTGCCATCTTCGGACTTGGCTACGGGAATTTCCAATCATGCGCCCAAGCGGTTGCCTTAAAAGGAATTTCCGTTGAACGGCTCGGCATCGCCACCTCTACTTTCTATATCTTCTTGGACTCCGGACTCGGTTTTGGTCCTTACTTTTTAGGTGTTGTCGTTCCTAACCTTGGCTATCGGGGCATGTATGAAGCATTGACGATTGTCATTCTGCTATCCCTCGTGGCGTTTGTCTACTTGTTCCGTAAGAGACGTAAAGACCCTATATACGATATAGATGAAAAGATGTAAGACAAGCAGCACGAGTAGCTGTAATGTTGACATCAACGCAATAAATAGTACATCTGCAAATAATATGATTTCGCCAGGCGGAAGCTCTTTAGAGGGGTCTATACTCATAAGTAAAGAAACAACACTGGATACTAAGAAAGCTAAATAAGCAGCGGGTGAATGCTGAAAAAACGCTACCTTGTATTTGCTGATCCCAAGAAGAATATTGGTGAACCCAATCGCTAAAGGGAAGATCACTAATTGGAACAGTAACAAATCAATTGTTCCTACAGGTAGTGACCAATAAAAAACTTGAGCTGAACAAGCAATAATGATGTTTGTTATCGATACAATGATGAGACTTTTATTCATTTTGCACCCCTATCTTAGTTCCATATGAATATCAGGTGAAGGAGCGTAAAACGCTTATCTTCACCTTTTTTGTATGGGCGAGAATTATTGATGTACTAACTAAGTGGAGTATATGCAATCTATTTTAGGTATTATCTTCATAATAAAAGAAGGCGACTACTGGGTAAGTAGCCGTCCGATTATTTATTTTATCCCACCACAACTTCACTCATTACAGCATGTGTATTATCCTCTGTATCCTTAAAGAACGCCATCCACGTTTCCGTTTGCCCCATTTTTGCGACAATATGCGGTTCATCGATGAAAACAATGCCTTTTTCCTTGTATTCCTCATAGGCCTGATGAATGTTTTCTACATGAAAATAAAGGACGGAGCTTGAATGGGCGAATTCCTCATTTTCAGGAAGGCTTATGAAAAGGCGAACGCCGTCGCAATCGAAAAATGCCATCGTCTCCGTTGTGAATAAAAGCTGCAAGCCTAATTGGTCCTTATAAAAAGCTGTTGCCCGTTCGATATTTTTTGCCGGTACCCCAATTTGTCCGATTTTCTTGATTTCCCCCATTTTAGAAATCCTCCTTATTAATAAACTTCTTTCATTATACCATTTTCTAAGTAGTCAAACACTTCTTCGCTATTAATTGGGGAAATCGCTTTGCTCATCTACATCCAAGGTCCGAGCCGAAATCCGGCTGGAGCACGTTATAGGAAGTGGAAAAACTTGTTAAGCTAATGAACAATGAGGCCGGAAAGGGGAATGTTTATGAAGGTATTGGAGTTTATTGTGAAAAAGAAGGTATTGGTCGGTTTATTGACCGTGTTGATTGTAGCTTTGGGGAGCTTTGCGGTTGTCAAACTGGATAAGGAAATCATGCCGTCGGTCGGGATGGATGGCGCAATCGTCTACATCGACGCGGGGGATATGGCGGCAATTGACGTGGAGCGGCTCATAACCTCGCCGCTCGAACAGAAGCTTGCAGGGATCGAAGGCGTTGAGGAAGTACGGTCGAGAACGACTGTGGGGGGCAGTTCCCTCGATATAACGATTGCCCGCGGGCAGAGCGAAAAGGTCATGAAAGAAGTCGACAAAGCTGTGAATGAAACCAAAGCGGAGCGCCCTGAAATACGGGAAGCCGTGGCGAGTCAATATGGCGTCCAGCAAGGCTACGAGTTTTTCATGGATCTATCGGGCGATGATCTTCAAGCGATGACTACATTCGCCAAAGATGTGCTTGAACCGAGGCTTGAAAGCTTAAAGGAAGTTCGAGACGTCCATCTGTCCGGCGTTTCGGAGCAGGAAGTGTCCATCAAGTTTAAACGGGATGAAATGAATAAACACGGGTTGGATATTTCGCAAGTTGCTGGATTCATTGCGGAAGCGAACTCGGAAGCGACACTTGGAGAGCTACAAGAAGGAATTATCCGTTGGAATTCGAAGCTTGTGGATGTTGACGGTGTGAAGCGTATTGAAGTTCCGACAGCGGAAGGTAGTATTCAACTGAAGGAGCTTGCTGATGTAACGCTAGTACCACGTGATAGTTCATCATTCGTATGGAAGAACGGAACGAAGGAATTGGTGTTCATCCAGGTAGGCAGAGTTGCGAATGTGACGCAGATCGACATGGCGAAAGTGGTTCGTGTAGAAATTCAAAAAATGCGTGATGAAGGCCTTGTGAAAGGCTTTACGTTAAATGAAATGGTGGCGCAGGCGGATATTGTACAGGAATCAATCGATAGTGTTGTCGTCAATATTCTGATTGGCAGTATAGTGGCGATTGCGATTTTGCTTTTATTCCTCAGAAATGTCCGTGCGACGCTTATCATCGCGGTCTCGATTCCGACATCGGTGCTGCTGACTTTCTTGACAGTTTATATGCTCGGATACAGCCTCAATATGCTGACGCTCATCGGTCTAGGGCTTGGGATTGGGATGATGGTCGATTCGTCGATTGTCATTTTGGAATCGATTTATCGTCAGCGGGAGCTCGGCCACGCAAAGTTGGAGGCGGTTCTTGTGGGGACGAAGGAAGTGGCGGGTGCAGTTTTCGCGTCCATGCTGACGACGATCGTGGTATTTCTTCCAATCGGTTTTATCGGTGGGGGATTGGGTGAGTTCATGATCATCCTTGCGATTGTCATTGCGATTACATTGATCAGCTCGGTGCTCGTCGCATTCACGCTCATCCCTGTGCTATCGGAAAATTTCCTGCGTTACCGGGGCGTCCGTGATTCTCGGAAGGAGAGCCGTCTCGTAAAAGGATACAACGCGATTGTAATTTGGATCGTCGGCGCTAAGCGTCGGTGTGTCCTCGTAATTACCCTCTTTTTCGGACTCTTTGCCGGTTCGCTTTTCCTTGTGAATAAAATTCCGATGACCGTCATGCCGGACGTCTTTAATCGATATAGTGAAATCGTCGTTGCACTCGAAACAGGGGTGGAGCCTGCCGAAAAGGAGCGGCTTGCACATCTGATGAACGACAAGATTGCCGGCCTTGAGGATGTCGAGTCCAGCTATGTATTGGAAGGTAGTGGGAATGAACTGTTTGTCATCGTTAATATGACAAAAGGTGATGACGTCATTCATGAGCAGAAAGAAGTGAATGAACAGCTTTTACGAGCGTTGCGTGAATTCCAAGACTCGGAACCGATCCGAACTGTGCAACCGGCAATGTCCGAAATTAGCGGAGCACCTGTCCAAGTGATGGTCAAAGGGGAAGACTTTGGTCAGATGCAGGCAATTGCAGAGGACATTATAGGTCGACTTGGAAAAGTTGATGGAATTGTCGGCGTGACAAATTCGATGGAACGCACCACAGAGGAAAAGAGGATTGTCCTAAACGAAAAGGCGATTGCGGATGCAGACTTAGCGCAAATGCAGGTGAAGCAGTTCATCGAGCAAGCCTTCATTGAAATGCCTGTAGGCCAATTGGTGCTCGATGGAGAAAATGTGCCTCTCATCGTCAGCTGGGACCAAAAAACAAATTCTCGCCAAACGCTATTTGACTTGGAAATACCGACAATGGAAGGCAATAAGAAATTATCGGATTTTCTTGACTTGGAAAGTGTCCGAACGCCCAATGAAATCACGCACATCGGAGGGGAACGATTCATTTCTGTTTCGGCAGATATAGAAGGTAGAGATTTAGGCGCAATCAATCGCGACGTGCAGAAGATTATCAAGGAATTCAAAACGCCAATGGGCTATACAATTAATGTGGCCGGTGATATCGAGCAACAACAAAAGTTGATGATGGAAATGCTTTTTGTGTTAGGCATAGCGCTTTTCCTCGTTTACTTTGTGATGGCTGTTCAGTTCAATCATTTAGGGCATCCGCTTATTGTCATGTCCGTCATTCCAATGGCAATTATCGGCGTCATTATCGGATTGTTCGTCACACAGATGGAGCTCAATCTGTTGTCCGGGATGGGCATCATCATGCTAATTGGTATTGTTTTGAATAATGCGATCCTCTTGATTGACCGTACGAATCAGCTTCGCAGGGAAGGGATGTCCATGGAGGAGGCTTTGGTTGAAGCGGGCAGGAACCGAATTCGTCCGATCTTCATGACGACGTTGACGACGGTCGGCGGAATGCTGCCCCTTGCGCTCGCTTCAGGTGCATCGGGTAATTATCAGGCGCCGCTCGCAACGGTGTTGATTTCCGGATTGCTGTTTGCGACGTTCATCACATTGCTGTTAATTCCATCGGTGTATCATTTGTTTACGAAGACGGAGAAGGTGGCGAGAGAGGTGTCCTCCAAACGCAAGAAAGGGGTGGCGACACGATTGGCAGAACCTGTTAAATGAATATTGCTAGTGCGAGCACGATCTTCATGGAAAATGGAGATCGTGTTTTTCCGCTTGTCATTAGATAAGAAAGACGGCTACAATGAGGCGATGAAGGAAGGGAGTGAGTTCGTTGAACGAAAAGGAGTACGACAACCTTCTTCGGATCAAAACAGGTGGAACGCTTGAGCTATTGAGCCAGTCTGCCCATTATAACCGCTATGAAGCGACGCCTTACGAAGCGCTGGATGAACTGTTCGAAACGTATAAACTGCATCAGTCGGACGGCTTTGTCGATTTTGGGTGCGGCAAGGCGCGCGTGTCATTTTACGTCCATCATCACTTCGGTGCATCAGTGACGGGTATTGAAATGAATGGCCAGCTCTATGAGGACGCAATTGAAAACTTGGTAAAATACCGCCGGAAAGCGAAGTTCCGCGGTGGAGCGATCCGTTTTGAACGCTGTTTCGCGGAAACGTATGAAATCGATCCATCGGAGAATAAATTTTACTTCTTTAATCCGTTTTCTATCCAAATATTTATGACAGTCATCAGAAATATCCTCCTGTCCGCGGAACGGGTTGCCCGCCCAGTCGACATCATCCTTTATTATCCGACTGCGGAATATGTGCAATTTATGGACAATCAGACGCCTTTTGAGCTTTGGAAAGAAGTTAAAGTTGACCGGCTTTACGATAAAAATGAAAATGAGCGATTCTTAATCTATCGATTGGGTGGGTAGGAAAGATATCGATTATTTCCTGAAGGATATCGTTCATTTCCCAGCAGATATCGATCAATTCAGCGGAGATATCGATTATTTCCCGGTATATATCAATCATTTCCCAAGATATATGGTCGTTTTGTGACCTTGGACCTAATTGGTCAAAGGCATTCGGCGCGACAGATTTGGTCATCTGCGATGAAAATGACCGCGGAAGAGAAAAAGTAGTAGCCCTTGCCCGTCGCGCCCCATGCACTTAACAAATCAATCACAACAAATGCATCGCCGCCTCCGCTTCATACCACGGAACAGGGTAGCCTTTGCCTTTCGCGCAAAAGATCGACGTGGATGTGTATTCCGGGTCGGCGTCTTTATTGTAGCCGATCGCCTCGATTACTTCCTCCGGATTATGGCATTCGTCATAGCCGCCAAACTGCAAAGTAAGTGCACCTTTTCCGTTCGTGAACGATGCGAATACGGTGCTGTAATTCATGAAAGTCGCAACCGGAACTCGGCCTTTCACGACTGTGTTTTCGCCAATCGTTTCAGGCGGCTCGAAGCTGCCAGATGCTTGTTGAATATCGGAAAGGACGCGCCCGATATGATTCAAGCCGACTTTTATCTTAAAATCGTAAACCGGTTCGAGCAGGACGTTTTCGGCTTTCTCCAACCCTTGCCGCAATGCGCGGAATGTCGCTTCCCTGAAATCGCCGCCGGACGTATGCTCATTATGCCCTCTGCCTGTCAGCAAGGTGATTTTCACGTCGGTCAACGCCGATCCTGTCAATAAACCGTGATGAGAACGCTCGAAAATATGGGTTCGCACCAAGTTTTGATTGCCGACCGATAAATCATTTGCATGGCATGCATTATCAAATGAAATGCCGCAGTTCCGTTCCGCAGGCTCAATCTTCAAATGAACTTCCGCATAATGTTTCAACGGCTCGAAATGGCCATAGCCGTTGACGGTGGAACGGATCGTCTCTTTATACAAGATTTTCGGATTCCCGAACGACACGTCGAAATGGAACCGATCCCGCACGATTTGTTTCAACACCTCAAGCTGGATGACCCCCATCACATGGACGTGGACTTCTTGGACATGCTCGTCCCAGACGACGCGCAACGAAGGGTCTTCAGCGTCTAACATTTTAAAACATCGCAGCACTTCCTTCACATGGATGGAGGAGTCAAAAATGACTTTCGACTTCAAGGTTGGAATTAAATCGAACTCCGCCTTTTCAACGAGCGCGCCGAGCGGATCACCCGCAGCAGCCTCAGAAAGCCCTGTCACCGCGACAATTTCTCCTGCAAATGCAGCTTCTACCGTTTGAAATTTGCTTCCGTTATATCGCCGAATCTGCGTTACCTTCTCAAGCTTGCTTGCATACTGTACTTCATCCCTAACGTGCAGACTACCTTGCAACACTTTTAGGAACGTCACCCGGTTCCCATTTTCATCATGCCGGACCTTGTAGACGCGTGCCTCGAATTCTCCTTCATCCACATAATTCGTCTCAGTTAGCAATTCCAACTTCTCTAAGAAATCAAGAACACCAATATCCTTCAGGGCGGAGCCATGCCCATAAGCGAAAACATCACGGTTCCGAATCATATGCTTCAATGCATCCAGCCACATCGATTCATCATAGCCGGCGTCCATATAGTTCTCTAGCAATGTCTCGTCTCGTTCCGCAATGAATTCAATGAGGCTTTCCGTCATGACCCCATTGTCCAATTCGGTTAAATCAAAGATGTCTTTTGACAGGTTGCTGCGAATTTCATCCACGACGTCCTGTAGATCAACGCCTTCGCGATCGGTTTTATTCAAAAAGAAGAAGGTCGGGACTTGATGCTTTCTCAGCAATTGCCAAACCGTTTCGGTATGTCCTTCTACTCCGTCCGCTGCACTGATGATGACAACAGCTGCATCCATCACCTGAATGGCCCTTTCCATTTCAGGTGAGAAGTCGACGTGCCCTGGCGTGTCGATGAGCGTGTAATGCGAGTCGTTGAATGTAAAGGCGCCTTGGTCCGCAAAGACGGTAATGCCTCGGTTCCTCTCAATTTCATGGTTATCGAGGAACGTGTCTTGATGGTCGACGCGGCCCCGTTGGCGAATGCTATGTGTATGAAATAGCAGCTGTTCGGAAAATGTCGTCTTGCCCGCATCGACATGGGCGACGATTCCAATCGTTTTATGCATAGGTGCACCTCGATTTCATTTCTGGATTATATCTTCTATTTTAGACGTAAACAGGGGTTAATAGGAAGGTATGGTTGGAATTGAACCGTAAAAAACGCACCCCAAACTGGAGTGCGAATCTTATCGACTGAACAGCAATTGCTCGATTTCCTTTCGAGGAAGCGGCTCGGAATAAAGATAACCTTGCACTTCATTGCAACCGAGCTGATTCAGGAAGTTTCCTTGCTCTTCCGTTTCAACACCTTCCGCGATGACATTCAGTCCCAAGTTCTTCGCAAGGTCGATGATCGCTTTTACGATTGCCGTGTTGTTGTTGCTCAGCTCACTGATAAACGCCTGGTCGATTTTCAGATGGGACAGCGGGAACTTGCTCAAATAGAGGAGGGATGAGTACCCTGTCCCAAAATCATCGACACTTACGGTGATGCCTGCGTCATGAAGCTCCTGCAAAACAGTTTCGCATCGCTTGACGTCTGACATCATGCTTTCAGTGATTTCTAAATTCAAAGACGAAGGTTGGAGCCCGGTTTCGTTCAGGATTCTGAGTACATCTTCCACGAAGGAAGGCTGATTGAATTGCCTCATCGATACATTGACGCTCATCCGTAACGGAGGAAGCCCTTGTTCCTGCCATGCTTTCGCCTGCGTACATGCTGTTTTCAACACCCATTCGCCTAGCGGGAGGATGAACCCGTTCTCCTCCGCAATCTCAATGAATTTCAGCGGCGGGATAAACCCCCGGTCAGGATGATTCCATCTGGCTAACGCTTCCATCCCTTTCACCTTTCCGGTTTTCAAATCGAATTGGGGCTGATAATGAAGGAGGAATTGTCCTTTTTCCAACGACTGCCGAAGTTCCATTTCGAAGAATGTCTTCTCCATCAGTTCTTCGTGGAGCTCCTCCGTGAAAAATCGGAATGTGCCTCTGCCTGCCGCCTTTGCCAAATACATGGCCGTGTCCGCACTGCGGATGAGTGTACTATAATCCTCTCCGTCGTTTGGATACAATGCGATTCCAATGCTTGGTGCAACGAAAATCTCTTGTTTTTCGAAAAAGTATGGCAGTGAAATGTCGTCAATGATTTTTGATGCAAGGGCGGTCAGTTCATCTGTATCGCCGGAGTCAACAAGGACGACAAATTCATCTCCGCTCAGTCTGGCTGCGGCATTTTCACTTTGAACACAATCACGCAGCCTTTCTCCAACAGCAATGAGCAATTGATCACCGACATGGTGACCTAACGTGTCATTAACATTTTTAAAACGGTCCAAATCTAGAAACAGGACGGCAAACTGCGTGTTTTCACCGGAGTTAGCAATTTTCTGCTTCACATTCTCTTGAAGATTTCTCCGGTTTGGCAGGCGGGTCAAGGAGTCGAAATAAGCCATGTGCTCAATGATTTTTTCCGCTTCGATCCGTTGTGTAATGTCAATGGCGGTGCCGACAACCTCTACGATTACTCCATCTTTCGCAATCGGTGAAAGGTAAACGAGGAAGAAAAGGCCATCGTGGGCTAACTCGAATTGGACAACCTCTCCCGCCATCCCCGCCAGCAAATGTTTCCTGAATGATTCGAGCTCCTCTTCGGTGAATGAATGGACGACTTCCTGTGCATTTAATTTGTCAGCAGAAATTCCGATCCGTTCTTTTATTTGTCCTTCGAATAGGGTGAATTCAATTTCCCCGTCCTCTGTAGCAGTGTATTTAAATATGGCATTTTGTAAGTTTTTCACGGTTGTACGGAAGTCATTCTGCAAAGCGATTTCAAGGGATTCTTCGGCCTGTTTACGGGCTGTAATATCATGGCGGATCGCAATATATTGTTCGGGCTTCCCTCCCGCGTCAAGGAACGGGACGATTGTCGTACTGACCCAATAGAGCGAGCCGTCCTTTGCCCGGTTGCAAACATCGCCTTGCCATATATCCCCGCTTTGAATGGTGTTCCACATTTCCTGAAAGAAGCTTTTCGGATGAACTTTAGAATTTACAATGCGGTGTGTTTTTCCGATCAATTCTTCATTTGAGTATTGGGACAATGCACAAAACTTGTCATTGACATACGTAATGACGCCCTTGGCATCGGTAATAACGACAACTGAAGAGCGGTCAAGCGCATTTTCGATATTATGCAGATTTAGCAGTGTTTCTTTATATTTTTCCTTCGTCGTTTCGCGTGCCGTAATATCACTGTCTATGGAAAGGAATTGGATACTTTCCCCGGACTCATCCAATATCGGGATAATGTTGGCATTCACCCAATAGGGAGAGCCATCTTTTGCAATGGACTTGACGTTTTTCTGCCAAGCTTCTCCGCTCGCAAAAAACTGTTCTATTTCCTCCATGAAGAGATTCAGTGCAAAGTCGGGGTTGACAACAGAGTAACTTTTTCCAATCAACTCCTCCTCGGAGTAACCGGAAAGCGCGCAAAAATTCCTGTTTACATATAGAAATCGGCCATTTCTATCAGCAATTGAAACGCAGAACTTTTTATCAAAGAAAGACATTAGGGAAGCGAAGCTTAGTTTCGATAACACTTTTTCCAATTCCTTTCTATATACAAAAACAACGCAAGAATGCGAAGAAAGATTTCTGTGTAATCCACAGGATGAAGGGACAGAAATATAATTAGCCTAAAAAATAAATTTTTTAACAGGAAATATTTATATGTTAATTATACCATCCGCCAGAGCGGCATTCCACATGATGTAGCCCTGTAGTCAGTTTGTTAGTAGTGTGAACTATTAATATATCTAATTAATTAAGCAAAAATGAATTGACTTTCAATTGATGTCGTCGTACGTTTAGAACAATAGATGAAAACGTTACTATTACATAGGTTCACACACAGAGGGGGTAGCAAAATGGGAGTAGGGAATCTGAAATGGAGTCGGCCGGAGCAACTGGAAGATCTATTATGTGAGCTGGTCAGTTGGGATAGCCGAACGGGAACAATAGGGGAAATCGAGTTTTCGACAAAAATATTAAAAAAGCTATTGGAATTGCAATATTTCCAGGAAAACAGCTCGCAAATCCATTTCCACGACGCGGGCAAAGGAAGAAATGCGGTGACCGCTCTTTATAGCAGTGGGGTGACGAATAAAACAATTGTGCTGATGAGCCACTTTGACACCGTTCATACAGAGGAATTTGGCGGCAGTTTGGAAGATCTCGCTTTCCAACCTAGACTTCTGACGGAAGAATTTAAGAGGCGGATTGCCGATTTGCCGGATGACGTGCAAGTGGACGTCGCTTCGAATGAATACTTATTTGGCCGAGGAACGATGGATATGAAGATGGGGATTGTGTTGCATCTTCATTTATTGGAAAGGGCATGTGTAGAACAGTGGCCGATTAATATCCTTTTCTTGACGGTGCCTGACGAAGAAGTGAATTCTTCCGGAATGAGGGTAGCCGTGAAAGGACTTGTGGAATTAAGGGAACTTTATCAGTTGGAATATGAGCTATTCTTAAATAGCGAACCGTCATTTTCACAAAAACCGCAAGACGACAACTATTATATATACTCGGGAACAATCGGGAAGATTATGCCTTCCGCACTGTTTTACGGGAGAGAGACGCATGCAGGTGAGCCTTTAAGCGGCATGACGAGCCACTACATGGCGTCTTATTTGACGAGGTCGATGGAGTTCAATTCCGATTTTGTGGAAGAAGTGTATGGGGAAAGGACCCCGTTGCCGGTGTGTTTACAGCAGGTGGATTTGAAGGAAGATTATTCGACCCAGACATCCCATCATAGTGCGGCTTTGTACAATGTCTTTTTGATGCGGCAAAATGCTGATGACATTATGAAAATATTCAAAGACACGGCCGTCCGGGCGATGGCGGATTGCGCAAAGGATTATAAGGCGGTTTGTGAACGGGAAGGCGTTCAGCCCCTCGGAGATATTAACGTACTGGAGTACAAGGAATTGCTTAGCTATGCTAAGGGAAAAATCGGCGACTTGAAAGTTCAAGCAATCCTTGACGATATCATGTCGAATGAGTCGTTGGATGAACGGCAAATGTCCATGCTTATCAGCGATCGGTTACTGTTGCATTGTCAGGACTTGGCGCCTGCCGTCATTTTGTTTTATGCTCCTCCGTATTATCCGGCCGTCAATTCATCTGAAAATGAACTCGTTCGAGAAAAGATTGCCCTTGCACAAAAGGTTTTACGCGAAGAATGCCAAGTGGAAGCGAAGCAAGTGCATTATTTCAATGGAATTTCGGATCTCAGCTATGTGAATTATGATACGGCAGATTCGGGCTGGCAGACTTATCAAAACAACACTCCCGTCTGGGGAGAGACATATAGCATCCCCTTCAAAGAAATGCAGCAACTTCAGGCACCGGTTCTAAACATCGGGCCGTTTGGCAAAGACGCGCATAAGTTAACGGAGCGTTTACACAAAAAGAGCGCATTCCTTTATACTCCTCGTGTTTTGGAGAAAGTCATTGAGAGTATGTTTGCTGTCATAATGTCATGAATTCCTAAGGTCAACCCATTTCATCGGGGTTGGCTTTTTTTGTTAATAAAAAGTGAATCTTTACTACTGTTTGCCGTCTATTAGTTGTACACTATTTGTATAGATATAGTTTTGAAGATTAAGAAAGGGGTGGAACGGATGGGAAAGGGGAAGTATTCAAAGACAGAGAAGAGTTGGATGTTTTATGATTGGGCAAACTCTGCCTACTCAATTATCATTACGACAGCAGTATTTCCGATTTTTTACAAGTCGGTGGCAACCGACGCGGGTGTCAGTTTGACGCAATCAACGGCGTATTTGGGGTATACGGTGGCGATTGCGACGTTCATTTTAGCGATGATCGGTCCGATTTTGGGGACGATAGCCGATTATAGGGGATTGAAGAAAAAGTTTTTCTTCGCATTCTTCCTGATCGGTTCCCTGTCGACGGTTTCGTTGGCGTTTGTCCCTGAGGGAACATGGCTGCCGCTATTGGTCATTTATACGATCACCGCCATCGGATTCCATGGGGCGAACATTTTCTATGATGCATTTCTCGTTGACGTTACACCAGAGGAGAAGATGGATGAAGTTTCAGCACGGGGCTTCGGATTAGGGTATATCGGCAGCACAATTCCGTTCATTATTAGCATCGCCATCATCTTATTGGCATCAAAAGATGTGATACCTCTTTCAGCAACCGTCGCAAGTAAGATAGCTTTTGTCATTACGGGAATTTGGTGGTTCACCTTTACGATACCGATGCTGAAAAATGTTGTTCAAGTTCACGCAATTGAACGGGAGCCGAAGATTTTAGCAAGCAGTTTCCGACGGCTCGGTGAAACGTTCAAGGAAATAAAGAAATACAGAACGGTCTTTATCTTCTTGTTAGCGTACTTCTTTTATATCGATGGGGTCGGTACTATCATTTCGATGTCGACGGCATATGGAACTGATCTAGGCATCGAAGCGACAGACCTTCTCATTGTCCTGTTTGTCACCCAAGTCGTAGCCGCGCCGTTTTCGATTTTGTATGGACGACTAGCAAAACGGTTTTCGGTGAAGACGATGTTATACGTAGGAATTTTCGTGTATATTATCGTTTGTATTTATGCATTCTTCTTATCGACGACATTGGACTTTTGGATTTTGGCTATGCTTGTCGCAACATCGCAAGGAGGCCTTCAGGCACTAAGCCGCTCTTATTTCGCGCAGCTTGTGCCGAAAGAGAAGTCCAACGAGTTTTTCGGCTTCTATAATATATTCGGTAAGTTCGCGTCCGTCATGGGACCTTTATTGCTCGCAGTAACCGCTACATTGACAGGCAGCTCTGCGTACGGTGTATTCAGCCTTGTCATCTTGTTTATCATCGGTGGTATTCTGTTGCGGATGGTGCCAAAACCGGAAAGCGAGATCGCATAAAAAAAGCTGTTTTCGAAGTCGATTGCGACGTGGAAACAGCCTTTTTCCATCTAACTCATTTCGGTTCAATCCGATGCATTTGCAAAATCCGGAATCCGTGTTTTTCAAGTCTATCACGCAATTTGGCCATTTCTTCATCGGATTTTCCGTCTTCGAGGGTGAGTACGACTCTCCGTGCGAGGGCGGAGCCGTTGTCGAGTGTGAGCATGCCTTCGATGTTTTCGTCCTTCAGCGTTGTCGTCAACTTTCTGATCATGCCCCGCGCTTCGGTCGAGGCAAGTGTGATGTTGATTCCGCCGGTCTTTAATCCGAAGGCGTCTTCCAGGACGCTTTCGACTTTGTTATGCGTCAAAATTCCGAGCAGCTTGCCATTTTTTACGACGCTGATGAAAGGCAATGATTTAATTTTAAGCAAAGCGCTTAAAAATGAAGCGTCCTCATATAAGTAGATGTCTTGGTGTTCTAGCAAGAAGTCGATCGGCTTATTACCATCCCCCTGATCTTCATAAAGATAGGACAGCAGATCGACTTTGTAGATCATCCCTTTGTAGGCGTCGTCGTTGTCTACGACAGGGATGCAGCGGTATCCTGTCTCGTTGATTTTTGCTAGTGTTTCAGATACGCTTTGGTCCACCTTTACGGTAGCGACACCTAGTCTCTCTACAATCAAATCCCGAATATGCATACTTTCTCCCCCTTATTTATAGTTTCAGTCAAGTCTAAATTTTTAGTTTAGATTGCCTTCCATTATAATTGAAATTTTGAATGTTGTACATGAAAACTTATAATAGTAGTATGTAAAGCAAGAAAGGGGCTTGGAACTACTTGTTGAACTTGGACTCACTCCTCGACGTTGTTGGCGAGTTATTTGCGGATGAAATTTCAATTGTCGTATCAAATACGAAAGAATATATTTACTACCGGCCGAGCAAGCGGATCGATTTGAAAATCCGGCCTGGTGACCCTGTACGGGAAGGGACGATTGCCTATAAGGCACTTACGGAAGGGCAGAAGGTTTCCGAATTCATCAACCGGGATGTGTTCGGTGTGCCATATCATGGCATGGCAGTTCCGTTCCATGATAATGGCGTTTTGGACGGATGCGTCGTTGCCATCTATCCGGCTTACACGGAAGGGAAGTCGGTCGTCACTGTGAAAACGCAAGATGGTTGGGTTCCTGTCCCGTTTTCCGAAGTGAAGTATATCGAAGTGCGGGAACGGAAAACAGTCGTTGTCGCCGATCATATTACTGGTACCCACCGGAATTCATTGCAAAACTTTGAATTCGTCCTTCCTCATGAGATGTTCGTCCGCTGTCATCGGTCATTCATCGTCAACGTTACACAAATCAAGGCTATATACCCGGATACCCATTCGACGTTCATGCTTTCCATGAAAGATGGCTCGCAAATTCCGGTCAGTCAATCATATTCCAGCTATTTCCGGAAGCTTTTAGGCTTCTGAGACGGAAAAATGCTGCTTTAGACAAAGGATATGAGCGTTTGTTCGTAAATACCGTCTTTCATTCAAGAAACCCCTATCATTCCGTAAGATACGATACGATTATCTAAAAGTTATGAAAAGGGGCGCTAGTTAATGGATAACCATATGAATCGTATCAGAATTGAAAAATTGAGAGATTTAGTCGTTACGCCTGAAGAGGCCGCTTCTTGGATTAAGGACGGAATGACATTAGGACTGAGCGGATTCACTCGAGCGGGTGACGCGAAAGCGGTTCCAATGGCATTAGTGAAACGTGCTGAAACAGAAAAGTTCAAAGTGAACGTATTTACAGGAGCATCCCTTGGTTCGGATATCGATAAATTATTCGCTGAAGCGGGCATTGTGAAAAAGAGACTGCCATTCCAAGCGGAAAAGGCGATGCGCAACGGCATTAACAACGGGGAACTCCTTTTTGTCGACCATCATCTGTCCCATACGGCGGAATGGATTCGCACAAATGTGACGGAACCAATCGACTTCGCAATTTTGGAAGCGATTTCAGTGACGGAGGACGGAATGATCATCCCGTCGACTTCCGTCGGCAACTCGTTATCGTTTGCGAAGCATGCAAAATCGATCATTATTGAAATCAACACGGCGCAGTCGACTTAATGGGAAGGCATCCATGATTTGTATGACCCGGGCAAACAAGGTGAACGGAATCCAATTCCATTGACGAAAGTCGATGACCGAATCGGAACGATCGGCATTCCGATCGATGTTGATCGCGTGAAAGGAATCGTGTTCACACATCAATTGGATTCGCCGTCAACAATCACTCAGCCTGACCACGATACGGAGATTATGGCGGAACATTTGCTGTCATTCCTGCGTTCGGAAGTGGAGGCTGGCAGATTGACGAACAGTCTTGCTCCTCTTCAATCAGGAATCGGTTCCCAGGCGAATGCCGTGCTGCATGGTTTACTGAACTCGGAATTCGAAGACCTTGAAGTGTATTCCGAAGTGTTGCAAGATGCGGTATTTGATTTGATGGACGCGTGCAAGGTCCGTAAGGCTTCGTGCGCATCGATCACGCTGTCGCAGGAGAAGATGGACAAGGTCTTCAACAATTTGGATCAATACCGGGACAAGCTGATCATGCGTCCACAGGAAATTTCGAATCATCCGGAGATCATCCGCCGTCTCGGTTTGATTTCCATCAACACGGCGCTTGAACTCGACATTTACGGCAACGTCAATTCGACGCATGTGACAGGGACGAAGATGATGAATGGCATCGGCGGCTCCGGCGATTTCGCCCGAAATGCAAGACTTGCCATCTTCGTTACGAAATCGATTGCCAAAAACGGCGACATTTCGAGCATCGTGCCATTCGTTTCACATGTGGATCATACGGAGCATGACGTCGATGTTATCGTCACAGAGCATGGGTACGCGGATTTGCGTGGACTTGCTCCGAGGGAACGCGTCGGTCTCATCATTGCGAATTGTGCACATCCGATGTACCGCAGTCAGCTATGGGAATATTACTATGAAGCACTTGAAAGAGGCGGCCACACACCGCATGTGCTCGAAAAGGCGTTTTCATGGCATATGAATCTCATGCAACACGGAACGATGCGCCCCCTTACTGAGAAACGCATCTGACGTCAACCAACCAATCGAACTTTAACGATATACCCGCCAATGAAAAAAGCTGTCCAGAAAGTCGAGAAATTGACTATCTGTGACAGCTTTTTTGTACTTGAAATGGTTCCGCGCCCAAAGCGAGAGGTCCCGCGCCCAAAGCGAGAGGTCCCGCGCCCAAAGCGAGAGGTTCCGCGCCCAAAGCGAGAGGTTCCGCGCCCAAAGCGAGAGGTTCCGCGCCCAAAGCG